>JAUPKO010000245.1 GCA_030837395.1 Actinomycetota bacterium
AGCTACACCGGGCGCCAGTTGCTGCCGGTGGCCGCCGGGGCCGCCATCCTGCTGCTCGCCGGAATCGCCGGGGTGATCGCCACCAGGCGGATCGGTCGCACCATCGTCGCCGTCGTGCTGGTGTGCGCCGCCCTGGTGGCCGCCGGGGCGGCGCTGCGTTACGGTCTGGACCCGGCGGCCGCTGGTCGGCAGCGGGCGATCAACGATTCGGGCCTGACCGAGGTCGTGCTCAGCGTGACGTCGTGGTGGCTGGTGGTGGCCCTCAGCGCGGCTGTCGCGGCCCTCGCGGCTGTCGCGGTCGCGCTGCGGGGAAGTCGCTGGCCCACCCTCGGACGGCGCTACGAACGTCCCGGGTCGGCTCGAGTGGCACCCGATGTGATGACCCCGGCGCAGGCCTGGGACGCTTTGGACCGCGGCGAGGACCCCACTCGCGCATCGGAAGTGACAGAATGACGGCGACTGCATCGTCAGGCCGAGACCCCGAGGAGAATCCAGCCATGTCCAACGAGGTGCACGACAATCACGGCCAGACCCCAGCGGCCTGGACCGCCGTCACAATCATCATGATCGCCTTCGTCGTCGGCTGTGTGGCGGTTGTCATCGCTCAGCCATGGTTGTTCTGGGTTGCGGTGGCGTTCTGCGGCGTTGGCGTGTTGGTGGGCAAGGTCATGTCGATGCGCGGGTATGGCGCCAAGACCGACGACACCAGCGACGAGCCGCAGTCGGTCGAGCAGAGCTGACGACAGTCCACGATGTCGCGCGGACTGGTCCTGATCGTCGAGGACGAACGCAACATCGCCGATCTGCTCAAGTTGTATCTATCCCGGGAGGGTTTCGGGGTGGTCATCACGGGTGACGGCCTCGATGCCCTGGAGCAGGTTCGGCGTCATCGGCCCGCGGCGATCATCCTCGATGTGGGCCTGCCGGGGATCGACGGTACCGAGGTGTGTCGACGGTTGCGGGCTGACGACGACTGGACTCCGGTGCTGTTTTGCACCGCCCGGGACGACGAGATCGACCGGGTGATCGGCCTCGAACTTGGGGCCGACGACTACATCACCAAGCCGTTCAGCCCCCGCGAGGTGGTGGCCCGGCTCAAGGCTGTGCTGCGCCGGTCGCAGGGTGTCACCACCCGCGATGAACTCACGCTGGGGCGGGTCGCGCTGGACCGCGACACCCGCCGTTGCCGGGTCGGGGACCAGGACATCGCACTGACGGCGACGGAGTTCGATCTGCTCGCCCATCTGATCGCCAAACCCGGCCGGGTGTTCAGCCGCGAGCAGTTGCTCAGCGAGGTGTGGGGATACTCCAGCGTGGTCACGACGCGGACTGTCGACGTGCACATCGCCCAGTTGCGCTCGAAACTCGGCGACCCGGACGTGATCCGCACCGTGCGCGGGGTCGGCTACTCGGCCGAACCTGAGGCCGCCGCGTCCTCGGCCTGAGGACCTTGTGCCAGTCGACTCCCCAGGGCCCCGCGATGCCGCGGTCACGGTGCCGGCGGTCGACCCACCCGAGGGCCGCGTGCGGGGCACCCTGGCGGGTCGGATCGCCGTGGTCACCACCGCGGTGGCGCTGCTCATGGCCTTCATCGTCGTGGCGATCGCCGTGCCGCAGATCCGCGCGGCCGGGCAGGCGGAGGCCCTGCTGTACCTGTCCCGCACCGCCGATTTGTTCGTCGATTCGATGCAGGGGGACAATCCGCGCACCCGCCCCGGCCCGGGCATGTGGTCCAGGTCTGGTGATGTCGACGTCACGGTGCTCACGACCGGGGCGGCGTACCCGGACTACATGGACCGCGCCAGCATCGCGATCCTGGAGGAACGAGGTCGGGTGGGATTCGTCGGTCAGGACGCCGGTGGCACGCTGCTGGTGCAGGGTCGGGTCCTCGAGGACGGTACCGTCCTGCTGTTCACCCAGCCCGCCGATATCAGTGGGCGGAGCACCGCCGCCGACATCACCAGGTTGCTGGTGGCCCTCTCGCTCGGGGTAGTCATCGCGATCCTGGCCGGGGTGGTGTTGGCCAGGCGCCTGGCCCGGCCGCTCAAACTCGCAGCTGCCACCGCCGAGCAGATGGCCCGCGGTCGCCGCGATGTGGCGATCACGCCGGAGGGGCCGGTGGAGGTTGCCGAGGTGGCGGAGGCCCTGAACGACCTGAGCTCGGCCCTGACCACCAGCGAGGCCCGCCAGCGTGAGTTCCTGCTGTCGGTCTCGCACGAACTGCGCACCCCGCTGACGTCCATCCGGGGCTACGCCGAAGCCTTGGCCGACGGCGTATTGGAGCCCGACGATGTGCCGCCCACCGCGGCGCTCATGGTGGCCGAATCGGCCCGGCTCGAACGCATCGTGTCGGACCTGTTGGACCTGGCCCGGATGGGGGCACGGGAAGTGCGCATCGACGCTGTGCCGACAGATGTGGCACCCGTGCTGGCGGACGCCGCCCAGGTGTGGTCCGACCTGAGTGCGGCCGAGGGGGTGCCGTTCGACGCCGAGCTTCCAGAGGGGCCGATCGACGTCGTCACCGATGCCACCCGGCTGCGGCAGATCGTCGATAATTTGGCGGCGAACGCATTGCGGATGACCCCGCCTGGGCGGCCCATCGTGCTGGCGGTGCAGTGCACTGAGCAGACCCTGACGATCGAAGTGCGCGATGGTGGGCCGGGCCTGACAGATGAGGACTTGACGGTGGCGTTCGAGCCCGCCGAGCTCTACAGCCGTTACCGCGGGGTACGGCAGGTGGGCTCCGGGGTCGGTCTGGCGCTGGTGGGGCGGCTCGCGCAACGGCTCGGTGGATCGGCGAGGGCCGGTCATGCCGGTGAAGGCGGGGCCGCGTTTGTCATCACCTTGCCGCGCGCCGGACCCGTGCAGGGTCCTGCCGTCGAGGTTTCGGGATAGTCTTGCGGCCATGTCCGACCAGCGCACGTCAGTGCTGCCACCGCCCAATTCGTGGTTGGTGCCGGCAGTGGTGACCACCCTGTGCTGCTTTCCCGTCACGGGGGTGATCGCGGTGTTCTACGCCGCCCAGGTGCGGGCTCGCTGGGACAACGGCGACGTCGCGGGGGCCCATCTTGCGGCGCGCCGCGCTCGGGCTTTGACGCTCCTGGGGTTCGCGTTGTTCCTGCTCGCAGTCGCGGTGCTGGTCGCCACCGGCGCGTTGTTCTCGTTCGTCGACCGAGTCAGGGAGTAGCGCCGTGACCAACACCGCTGTGCCAGCGGCCACCGCAACCCAGGCGCCCGATGGGCCGCTGACCGACCCGCGTCCCCGACGCACCCGGCTTGCCGGCCCCCTGGCCACTATCGGGGCCTTGGGGGCGGCGACGTTGTTCATCGCTGTCGTCGACCCCAACGAACCAGGCCACTACCCGGGTTGCCCCACCAAGATGCTCAGCGGCCTGGACTGCCCGGGCTGCGGCGGCCTGCGCGCCACCCACGACCTGGCCCACGGCAATATCGCCAGCGCCTTCGACCACAACGCCCTGTTCGTGGTGCTCGTCCCGTTCATCGTCTTCTTCCTGGGGCGCAACCTGTTTCACGCCTGGACGGGTCGGCGGCCGGCGCCGCCGTCCGAGCGCACCACCCGCTGGGGATTCACCGCCATCGTGGCGGTCATCCTCGTGTTCACGCTGGTGCGCAACCTGCCGTTCGCGTCTTTTCTCGGCTCCGGCTGACCTCCTTCGCACCCGCCGTCGGATTCGTTCGTCGGCCCGGTTAGCCTGACGATTGTGACCGTTCTCGACGACATCGTCGCGGGTGTTCGCGCCGATCTGGCAGTGCGCCAGGATGCGGTGGCGATCTCCGAGTTGCAGCAGCGCGCGGCTGCTGCGCCGGAGCCGGTGAACGCCCTGTCGCGACTGAGTGTGCCTGCGGTGTCGGTGATCGCCGAGGTCAAGCGGTCCAGCCCGAGCAAGGGTGCGCTGGCCGCCATCGCGGACCCCGCCGGGCTGGCGCGCGAGTACGAGGCCGGTGGTGCCGTGGCGATCAGCGTGCTGACCGAGGGGCGGCGATTCGGTGGGAGCCTGGACGACCTCGTGGCGGTGCGCGCTGCGGTCGAGGTGCCGCTGCTGCGCAAGGACTTCGTCGTCACGAGCTACCAACTGTGGGAGGCGCGGGCGTACGGGGCCGACCTGGTGCTGCTGATTGTGGCTGCGCTGGAGCAGCAGGAGTTGGTGTCGCTGGTGGAGCGGGCGGAGTCGATCGGCCTGACCCCGCTGGTAGAGATCCACGACGAGGTGGAGGGCCGCCGGGCGGTCGATGCCGGGGCCCGGCTGATCGGCATCAACGCCCGCAACCTCAAGACCTTGCACGTCGACCGCGACACATTCGCCAGGGTCGCGCCCACGCTGCCGTCCGATGTGATCACGGTGGCCGAGTCCGGGGTCCGGGGGCCCCACGACCTACTCGCCTACGCCGCAGACGGAGCCGATGCGGTGCTGGTGGGGGAGTCGTTGGTGACAGGTGGCAACCCACGCCAGTCCGTGCACGCCTTGGTGGCCGCCGGGTCGCACCCTGCCTGTCACCACACCCGCGACTGAGACGCACACCACCAGTGCCCACCTGCGGCCGTGGCCTGCGGGTCGGTGGTGGGAAGATGTGCCCGTGACTGCCACCATGCCCGATGCCACCGGCCACTTCGGCCCCTATGGCGGCCGCTTCGTGCCGGAGGCGCTGATGGCCGCCCTCGACCAACTTGACGCCGCCTACCGCGCTGCCCGCACCGACCCGGACTTCATCGCCGAACTCGAGGCGCTGCAACGTGACTACACGGGTCGGCCGAATCCCTTGACTCGGGCCCGCCGCTTCACCGCCGACCACGGCGGTGCGCGGGTCTATCTCAAGCGTGAGGACCTCAACCACACCGGTTCGCACAAGATCAACAATGTGCTCGGCCAAGCCCTGCTCACCGTACGCATGGGCAAATCGCGGGTCATCGCTGAGACCGGCGCCGGTCAGCACGGTGTCGCCACGGCCACGGCAGCCGCTCTGATGGGCCTGGAGTGTGTGGTCTACATGGGCGAGGAGGACACCCGACGGCAGGCGCTGAACGTCGCCCGGATGAAGTTGCTCGGGGCCCAGGTGGTGCCGGTGACCACGGGGTCGCGCACGCTCAAGGACGCCATCAACGAGGCCATGCGGGACTGGGTCAGCAACGTCGATGACACCCACTACCTGCTGGGCACAGTGGCCGGCCCCGCACCGTTTCCGGAGATGGTGCGGGACTTTCACGCGGTGATCGGCCGCGAAGCCCGGGTGCAGATTCTGGATCGAGAGGGACGCCTGCCGGACGCGGTCGCTGCGTGTGTGGGCGGCGGCTCCAACGCCATCGGGATCTTCAGCGCATTCATCGATGACCCGGAGGTCAAGCTGTACGGCTACGAGGCTGGCGGGGAAGGCGTCGAGACAGGTCGCCACGCCGCGACTCTGACCGGCGGCAGCCCGGGGGTGCTACACGGCACGCGGTCCTACCTGCTGCAGGACGACGAGGGGCAGACGATCGAATCGCATTCGATCAGCGCCGGATTGGACTACCCGGGGGTGGGCCCGGAGCACGCCTGGCTGCGTGACACCGGCCGCGCGGTGTACGCCCCCATCACCGATGCCGAGGCCATGGCCGCCTTCGAGCACCTGTGCCGCACTGAGGGAATACTGCCCGCGATCGAGACCGCCCATGCCCTCGCAGGTGCTCTCCAACTCAGCGCCGAACTCGGCCCCGATGGTGTGATCGTTGTCAACCTTTCGGGTCGTGGCGACAAGGATGTTGCCACCGCTGCGGCGTGGTTCGGCCTCGAGGGTGGGGAGCCGGGCCTGTGACCACTCTCAGCGATGCCTTCGCGGCCGCCCGGGCCGATGACCGCGCCCTGCTCATCGGCTATCTCCCGGCGGGGTTCCCCACGCGCACGGATGCTGTGGCCATCATTGCCGCGATGGTTGAGAACGGCGTCGATGTGGTGGAGGTGGGGCTGCCCTACAGCGACCCGCTGATGGACGGCCCGGTGATCCAGTCGGCCGTCGACCAGGCACTGGCCGGGGGCGCGCGCATCGCCGACGTCATGGCGATGGTGCGGGCTACCGCCGCGGCTGGTGCCCCGGCGCTGGTGATGTCCTACTGGAACCCTATCGAGAAATACGGCGTGGAGCGTTTCGCGGCCGAACTCGCGGATGCCGGCGGCGTCGGTGTCATCACCCCTGATCTGACCCCGGAGGAGTCCTCGGCCTGGCAGACAGCCACGGACGCATACGGGCTCGACAGGGTGTTCCTTGTGGCCCCGTCGTCGACCGACGCCAGGATCGTCGCGGTGTCGGACGTCACCAGTGGCTTCGTCTATGCGGCCTCGACGATGGGTGTTACCGGAGTGCGGACGTCGGTCTCCGGCGCCGCCGGTGGCCTCGTCGCTCGGGTGCGCGCGGCCACGGCGACGCCAGTGTGTGTGGGCCTGGGAGTCTCCACGGCCGATCAAGCCGCCGAGGTCGCCGCCTACGCCGACGGCGTCATCGTCGGGTCAGCGTTCATCCGGGCGGTGCAGGAGGCCGACTCGCAGGCCGCCGCCCGCGATGCGGTGGGTCGGCTGGCCGCCCAACTCGCCGTCGGTGTGAGGCGTCGATGAGGCCACCGCTGCTCTCGCTTACCATCGTGTGCAGACCGTAAGTCAACAACGGGAGCCACCCACCATGAGTGACGCCAAGAAGTCCACCCGCGAAAAGGCCGCCGCTGCACGCAGCGCAGCCGAGGCCAGTGAGCGGCGCCGCGAGCGCACGGTCAGGATTGTGCTGGCAGCGGTGGTGGTGTTCATCGTCGGCGGCATCATCGGCGCTGTGCTGCTCAGCACCAGCGGCTCGTCCAACAGCGACGCCAGCCCCACCGCAGACCCCAACGCCCCGTTGCCGGCGGGGGTCAGCGCGCCCACGTACGGAGCCCCCGTCGGCACGGTCGAGACACCTGTGCTCGACGTCTACGAGGACTTCCAGTGCCCGGCGTGTGCACAGTTGGAGCAGACCTTCGGCCCGACCCTCGCCGAGATGGTTGCGGCAGGCCAGGTCAAGGTCAACTACCACCCGATGAACTTCCTGGACAAGAACCTCGGCAACGACTCGTCCACTCGGGCGGCGTCGGCGTTCGGCTGCGCCGTCGATGCGGGGGCAACCCAGCCCTACCACAACACGGTGTTCGCCAACCAGCCCGCGCAAGAGGGGGTGGGCTACACCCAGGAACAACTCAAGGCCTTCGGCGCCCAGGCCGGCATCGCCGGCGCGGCGCTTGACACGTTCAACGCCTGTGTGGACAACCTCACCTACACCGACTGGCCCTCATTGAGCAATGTCGAGGCCGGCGAGCGAGGTGTCACCGGAACCCCGACGATGTTCCTCAACGGCGAGAAGGTCGACCAGGCCAAGTTGACCACCGTGGATGCCTTCAAGGAGCAGATCCTCGCGGCCGGCCAATGACCCGGGCGCTGCTGCCTGCGTCGATCCCCAGCCCGGACCAAGGCGTCTGGCACTTGGGTCCGCTGCCCATCCGGGCCTACGCCCTGATCATCATCGTCGGCATCGTCGTCGGGGTGATGATCGGCAGCCGAAGATGGGTGGCCCGGGGTGGCCGCTCGGGTGAAGTCGCCGACGCCGCGATGTGGGCGGTGCCCTTCGGCATCATCGGGGCGCGCGTCTACCACGTTGCCACCGACTGGTCCACCTACTTCGGCCCGGACGGTACCGGGCTGGTGGCCGCACTGAAGATCTGGCAGGGCGGCCTGGGCATCTGGGGTGCCGTGGCCGGAGGTGCCTTGGGGGCATGGATCGCGGCCCGACGGATGGGCTTTCTGCTGCCACCCATGGCCGACGCCGTGGCACCGGGAATCGCTGTGGCGCAGGCCATCGGCCGCTGGGGCAATTGGTTCAACCAGGAACTGTTCGGCCGCCCCACTGAGGTGCCGTGGGCTCTGGCGATCGATCCGGCCAACCGGCCGGCCGGCTACGAGCAGTACGCGAACTTCCACCCGACGTTCCTCTACGAGTCGCTGTGGTGCCTGCTGGTGGCCGGTGTGGTGATCTGGGCGGATAAACGATTCAGGCTCGGGCACGGCCGGGTGTTCGCGCTGTACGTGTTCGTCTACTGC
>JAUPKO010000246.1 GCA_030837395.1 Actinomycetota bacterium
TCCGAAGGTTGACTAATAGGACTTAGTTCACTTAGTCTTATGTCGTGACCATCACTGTGAACGTGCATGAGGCCAAGACGCGCTTGTCTGAACTCTTGGTGCGCGCTGAGGAGGGGGATGATGTCGTGATCGCGCGGGCGGGTAAGCCGGTTGCCCGGCTGACCCCAGTCGGGCCGCCACCCCGTCGGGTGTTCGGGGGCTTGGACTTGAAGTTCCCCGACGAGTTCTTCGCAGTCCTCGACGAGGAGGAGTTGGCTAGGTGGGAGTGACGTACCTGCTCGACACCCACACATTTGTCTGGTTGCTCACCGAGCCGGAGCGACTGCCCAACCCGGCGCTGTCTGTGTTGAAGGACCCATCGATGCCGGTGTTGGTTTCAGCGGCTTCGGCCATGGAAGTCGCCACCAAAGTCCGCCTCGGCAAATTCCAGGCGGCTTCGGTGCTGGTAGAGACCTGGGCAACGCACGTAGCGTCCATCGGGGCGGCCGACCTTCCGGTCTCGACGCGGCATGCACTCCTGGCTGGCCAATTGCAGTGGGATCATCGCGATCCGTTCGATCGGCTGCTCGCGGCGCAGGCCCTGCTCGACAATCTCACGCTGGTCACCGGCGACGCGCAGTTGCTGGCACTGCCCGGGCTGCGGGTCATGCGGGTCTGAGTCCGTCGCGGTGGTGCCGGAGGTGATAGCCCTGGTCCACATGGTTCCAGATCGGCGTCCGTGCGTGTCATGATTGCGGTTCGCCGCTCACGGACAGGGACCGGAATGAACAACAGTGACGATGACGCTGGCCGCGCCGACCTCCCAGGCGAGGCGCCTGCCATCGATGGCCAACTGCGGCACTTGCAGCGCGAATTGGCGGATCTGCGGGCCCTCGTCACCGAGCAACGGCAATTGCTGGAAGGGCTTCGTGAGGCTCAGGGGGCGGCCGGTGGTGCACCGGCGGGTGGGGCCACTTCTGGTTCGGGTTGGACGAGGCGGGGCCTGCTGCTCGGAGGCCTCGGCGCTGCTGCCGGAGCAGTGGCCAGCACGGCCGTCGCCGAGCCCGCAGCAGCCGCGAGCGGCGCTATGCAGTTCGGCACGGTCAACAATGCCACCACCAGCAGCACAACCCTTGTGTCGTCGAACGGCAGTCGCACCATTCGGTGCGCCAACACCGGCAACGGGACCGGAATTCAAGCCGAGGCGGAGAGCGGCATCGCGTTGACGGCGCATTCGGCCAGTGGCAGTAGCGCGATAGCTGCTTTTGGCACGGCTGGACTGGCAATCTACGGCGAAGCCACCGGGCGAAACACGGCGATACGCGGCAGTACGGCAGACGGTGTTGGCGTGGGGGCCATTGCCGGTGCTGGGGTAGCCATGCTGGCGGAATCGCTGTCCGGGGCCAGCTTGCGGCTGGCCAGCAATCACAGCACTTTCCCCACGAGCGGTGTGTGGTCGGCCGGCGACATGGTCGTGGTCAACCGCGGTGCCGTTGGTTTTCCCGCCGCGGAGGTCTGGTTCTGTGTGCAGGGCGGGACTCCCGGATCCTGGCGCCTGCTCGCTTCGCCCGAGTCAGCAGGGGCATTTGTGCCGATCGAGCCGGTGCGGGTGTACGACTCGCGGTGGGTCAGCGTGCCCTTCGTCACGAGCGGCGTCATCACACCTGGCGCCGTTCGCAGCATCTCAGTTGCCACCGGGCGCAGCGACACGGGGGCGGTGACCCAGTTGAATGCGGTTCCTCCTGGTGCCACCGCTGTGACCATGAACGTCACCGTCGTCAACACCGTCGAGCGCGGCAACATCGCCATCGTCCCTGGCAATGTCAGCACCTCGGTCACCTCGTCAATCAACTGGGGCACCTCTGGCACTGTGGTCGCCAACGGCATCACTGTGCAGTTGAACCAGGCCAACCGCACTGTCAACGCCCTGGGGCGGTCCAACAATGCTGACCTCATCATCGACGTCACCGGGTACTACGTCGCAAGGTAGAACCAACCGCCCTACCGGCCGCAAGGTAGAACCAACCGCCCTACCGGTAGTTCACGTATTGTGTGGCGAAGTCCAGGTCGGCTCCCTTCACCAGGGCGATGACCTCCTGCAGTGAGTCACGGGATTTGGCCGAGACACGCAATTCCTCGCCCATCACCTGGGTCTTGACCCCCTTGAAGCCCTCGTCGCGGATCAGTTTGGCGATCTTCTTGGCCTGCTCGGTGGTCAGGCCGCTGCTGAAAGTGCCGCCGATCTTGTACTCCTTGCCAGAGGGGCGGGGGTCGGCGGCGTCGAAGGCCTTGAGCGAGATGCCGCGCTTGACCAGCTTGTCGCGGAACACCTCGAGGGCGGCAACGGCGCGCTCCTCGGTGCTCGAGACGATTTCGACGCTGAGCTCGCCCTGCCAGGCGATGGTGGTGCCGGTGTTCTTGAAGTCGAAGCGCTGGGCGAGTTCTTTGGCGGCCTGGTTGAGGGCGTTGTCGGCCTCCTGTCGGTCGACCTTGCTGACGATGTCGAAGCTGCTGTCGGCCATGGGGTTCCTCCTGGGGCTCGATGGGTGCGTCAATCCGCGGACTCCGCGAGTGAGTGGACCGCGCTACGTGTATTCTCTAACAGCGCCATGGCGGGTTGCCCGAGCGGCCAATGGGAGCGGACTGTAAATCCGTCGGCTTCGCCTTCGAAGGTTCGAATCCTTCACCCGCCACGCAGCACGAAAGCCCAGGTCAGGGGCATGTTCCCCGGACCTGGGCTTTCGTGTGACCACGCCGGCGTCGAGTATCGCCTGCCAGATGTCCATGCGCACCGCATGCCGGTCGGCCCGGGATCGCCAGGCGAACGTGGCCTCCCGACTCGCGCCGTGGATGTGCGGCGGCACGGCCGGAGCGGCCACGGCCGCCTGCCTCGGTAGCAGCGTGAAGGGCCGGTGCTCGGCGGCTGTTACCCTGCCCGCATGCCGCTGTCGTCCGTTCGGAAACTGCAATCCAGGGCTGTCCGGCGGCTGCCGGTGGCCGTGCCGTTGGTGACGCAGTTCGTCGCCGCGCCCAAGCTCGGACTCGACAGTATGCGGGCGGCCAATTTCCACAATCGCCGCGTACTGCGCGACGTGATCTTGGACTGCAACTGCTGTGGATCGCGACAGCGGCCGATCTTCTCCTTCCTGCCGCTGGTGCACTTCGAACGACTCGGCACCAGCCCGCTGCGTGACAACATCATGTGTGCGCAATGCCACAGCTCCCAGCGCACCAGGGCCCTGTTGGCGGCGGTGCTAGCCACACTCGATGCGCGTCCTGGGTCGACGCCGACGATCCTCGACCTCGACGACGCCTGGAGCGGCGGCGCGGTGCTGTCGAGTCGGGGGATGCGACAGGCGACGACCTTCGACCCCGCTCGGCCGTGGGGCGAGGTGGATGCCGCAGGTGTGCGCAACGAGGACTTGGCGGCACTGACGTTCGAGGATGAGCAGTTCGATGTGGTGGTCTCGGCGGAGGTGCACGAGCACATCGAGGACACGATGGCCGCCTTCGCCGAGGTCCATCGCGTACTGCGCCCTGGGGGGACGTACGTGTTCACGCTGCCGTTCGATCCGACCCTGGCCGTGACCAAACTGCTCGCGGTCGGCACCGAATTCGGGCCGCTGTGGACCGGCTTCCCGCAACTGCATCGGGATCCCCGCGTGCGCGGCGGCATCACGTCCTACTGGCTGTTCGGCCAGGACTTGGCGCCGCGGCTGGCGGAGATCGGGTTCGAGGCACAGGTCGATGAGGTGCGGCCGCCGGGGAGTCCGCCGGTGCCGGTGCACGTCTTTTCGGCCACGAAGGTCGGGTAGTTACGGGGCCGCACTGCGCGATTGCGGGGCCGGGCGCGGCGGAGGCAGGGACGGCTGGCCACGAGGCGGGTGGTCAAAGGCGCGGAGCCGGCACCCGAGCGCCCTAGCCATTGGCAGCCACACAGGGGGGAGGAGAACCTGCCCGCGTGCACGAGGAAACCGATCACCAGCAATAGCGCAGCCGGGTGTGCGTCCGAGCGTCCCTCGCGACCATGGGACAATGGGAGGCCCCATCACCACTTCGAGGACTCATGACTGATCTGCCCACGGCCGCCAGCGCGTCGGACCCCGACCGGATCAGCCAGCCGGAGTTTGATCGCCTGGCCCATGCCGTCACCGAGAGGTTCGCCCCGCATCTGAACGCCGCCGAGGTTGCAGTTCGCGACGCTGAGAAGGGCCTGACCGAGGCCCAGGAGGCGCTTGCCGCCGCCGAATACGCTGCGGCAAACAAGAGTTACCGATCGGACCCGCTCGTGTTCATGCGCGCCACTGTGAGCGAGGACTTGGACGCGTTGGCGCGTAAGTCCACCCCCAAGAAGGTCCGGGCGAGTTTCCGATATCTCCTTGACCGCGCCACGGAGTTGGCCGAGGGCGAACTGGCTGGCCATCGGAACGACCTTGAGGCTGCCCGGCAGGAACGCATCGCAGGTGTGGGAGCCTGCCGGCAGGCCGAGCAGGTGGCGATCGATGAGCTCGAGGCCGCTCGCGCCATGGCGCAACGCGTACACGACGCCGAGCGCGCAGCCCTCGATGGGTTGGAGTTGCTGCGAGAGAAGATGGGCTCCACCGGCGGGTGACGTGCTGGGGTTCCGTGGCCCTGATTGCGCGCCGGTGATGCGGCAGGGTTTCATTGTCTGAAATCGGGAGGGACACGATGGGCGAGCGAACACGTGTGGGCCGCCGATGGTTCACGTCGGACCAGCACTTCGGACACGCCAACATCATCCGGTATTGCGGTCGGCCTTTCCTCGACCATGACGAGGAGCCGGTGCCGGCGTGGATGAATGCCGAGCTGTTGGCTCGATACAACTCGCTGGTGGCAGACGAGGACGAGGTGTGGATGCTCGGCGATCTGGTGATGGGGGACAAAGTCGCCACGTTGGACTGGGTTCACAAGTGTGCGGGGCGCAAGATGATGGTGGTGGGCAATCACGACTCGAATTTCCGTAAGAAGGGTCGTGCGGCGCCGGATTGGGACGACTCGTACGCCGTCGCCGGTGGGCTGCGGGCGGTCCTGCACGGCACGAGGACGCTGGAACTCGGCGACGGGACGATAGTGCTCATGTCGCACTTCCCGTATGTGGGGGACTCCGGCGACACCGATCGCTATGCCTCCCACCGGCCTGTCGATGATGGACGCTGGCTGCTTCACGGCCATGTCCATGAGAAGTGGCGTCAGCGTGGTCGGCAGATCAATGTGGGCGTGGATGCTTGGGGCGGTTTCCCGGTTGCCGAGGAGCAGATCGTCGAGTTGATCGCGGCTGGACCACGGGACCTGCCGCCGCTGGAGTGGACGTGAGCGACATGCTCCTGACCAGCGGCGAAGTCGGCAAGGGCTGGTCTCGTGCCACCGCTGATGGACCACTCCGCGTGATAGGGTCCGAGCGCTGGCTGGGAGCGGATGATGGCCCCAGAAGGGCCAACTGTTTGAGGAGCCACGATGTCGCAGGAGCCACAATCCGGGACGGCGAGCCAGGTACTCGAACCCGCCAAGACGCATACTTTCTGGTCCGTTGTTGCCATACTCTTCTTCGCCCCGACTGCCGTGGCGGCCGTGTTCCAATCGGGCAAGACCTACGCAGCTAACCAAGCGGGCGACTACGCCCAAGCGCACCTGTCGTCTCGCGCTGCACGGAAGTGGCAGAACATCACTGCACTCGTCTTCATCGTGGTGTTCATCCTCAATGCTGTGGCCATGGGGTTTCGCTGACGCAGAGCCGCGGCACCGTGAATATCCGCTGTGGCTTGGGGATCGCAGGTGCGGATCCCCGGCCTCGACACCGTTGGGCTTGATACCGTCCCAGCATGCGCGCTGCCTCCCTCATGGCCCCCCGTCACGTCGTCGTGCAGGATGTGCCCGATCCGGTCCTCCTCGACGCCACCGACGCGATCGTCGAGGTGGTCGCATCCTGTGTGTGCGGCTCCGATCTGTGGCCCTATCGGGGTATCCACGACACCGCGCCCGGCCAGCGTCTGGGCCACGAGTTCGTGGGGCACGTATTGGCAGTGGGTGACGCGGTGTCGACGCTGCACGTCGGGCAGTTCGTGATCGCGCCGTTCTCGTGGTCCGACGGCACGTGCCCGGCGTGCCGCGACGGGGTCACCATCGGCTGCGAGAACGGAGGCTTCTGGGGCCAGTCGGGCTCCGACGGGGGCCAAGGGCAGCTGGTGCGGGTGCCGTTCGCGGACGGCACGTTGGTGGGCCTCGCAGACGAGCCGGACCCCGCCCTCGTCCCGGCCCTGCTCACCCTGTCCGATGTGATGCCCACGGGCCACCACGCCGCAGTATGCGCCGACGTGCAACCCGGATCCACTGTCGTGGTTGTCGGCGACGGCGCGGTGGGACTCTGCGGGGTGCTCGCTGCTCACCGCCTCGGCGCCGAGCGCATCATCGCGCTGAGCCGACACGCCCCGAGGCAGGCAGTTGCCCGCGCGTTCGGGGCCACCGACATCATCGCCGAACGGGGCCGCGACGCCGTGCGTGCCGTGCGCGACCTCACCGATGGGTTGGGTGCACCGCATGTGCTCGAATGCGTCGGATCGCAGGAGTCTCTGGAGACCGCGATTCACTGCGCCCGCCGGGGCGGCTCGGTCGGTTTCGTGGGGGTGCCGCACCTGGACGATCCGAAGCCGATCGCGGACCTGTTCGGCCGTTCCGTCGGGCTGCGCGGCGGCGGGGCATGGGTGCGCTCGTACATACCGGAATTGCTGCTGGATGTGCTTGCCGGACGCCTCGACCCGTCGCCGGTGTTCGACCTCGAACTCCCCCTCGAAGATGCCGCCGAGGCTTACGCGGCGATGGACGAGCGCCGCGCGATCAAGGTCCTGCTGCGGCCCTGATGGGCGCGCCTCATCGCGGCACATGGTTCGCTGCCAGGTGTCGGTGATCCCGGCCAATCAGCTTCACCCGCCTCCGATCCGCCAGTAGGCTGCATGCGAGGACCCACGCACCTATCGGGGTTCCCACCGATCACCGGAAGGGGCACCGCAGTGAGTTCGTGGAGCGAGAGCCGTCCCGTCACCAAGGCCACCTGGGGCGTGGTCCGGGCCAACCCCTACCTGTTGCTCTTCCCCGTCGTGGCCGCCGTGGTGGGGATCGCTGTGGTGCTCGCGGTTGTCGGCGTGGCCCTGGGCCTGTTCGGGGTGGAGGCGGCGACGCAGCAGGCCGAGCAGGCCACCTCCGGTGGCGAGGTGCCGACCTCGACCGCGATCATCGGCGTGATCGTCATGGTGATCGCCGCCTACCTCGGCACGCTCATCACCGACATCTGCATGGGCGGGCTTGTCGCGGCCGCCGACGCCGAGTTGCAGGGGCGCGATTCGTCCTTCGGCGCAGGCATCGCGCAGGCCTTTCGCCGACTACCGGCGCTGCTGGGATGGGCCGGGATCCAAACTGCGGTCGGTTGGCTGCTCTCTGCTATTCGCGGCGACGGCACCAGCAACAACGCGATCGTGGCGATCATCCGCGCTATCGCCGCCAGCCTGGTCGCCATGGCTTGGTCGGTGGTCTCGTTCTTCGTGCTGCCGCTGATCATCCTGCGCGGCGAGGGGCCTGTCGGCGCCCTCAAGAGGTCGTTCGCGCTGGTCAAGTCGACGTGGGGCACGCAGGTATCCGGCCGCGTACGCATCGGGGCAATGATCGCGCTGTTGGGCACCCTGCCCGGCATCCTGGTGTTGGTCGGCGGTGGCTTTCTGACGGCTGCGAGCAATCTGGCCGTCGGCGTGCCACTAATCATCCTGGGCATCGTCGTGCTGATGGTGGCATCGATCTTGGTCAGCGCGCTCAAGGCGGTCTTCTCGGTGGCGCTGCTGCATTTTGCTGAGACGCAGCAGCCGATCGGGCCGTTCTCGGCCGAGCAGTTGCAGTCGGCGGTCAAGGTTTCCGGGCACCGGTAGCCGGCCCTACTGTGGCAGGGGTTGATCTGGGCAGGTGGCCAGGATCCGTGCGATGGCGTCATGCTCGGCCGTCGTCACCCACAGCGAATAGCGCTGCTTGACCGCCACTTGGCGGGCGACGTACTCGCACCGGTACGCCTTCTGCGGCGGTAGCCACGTTGCCGCGTCGCCGTCGCTCTTGGTCTGGTTCACCGCACCACCGACCGCAAGCAGATTCAGCGGGTCGTTGGCGAAAGTCTCGCGCTGGGTGGGGGTGAGTTGCTGGGCACCCTTCTGCCATGCGTCGCTGAGTGCCACGACGTGGTCGATCTGCACCTCGGCCGAGGTGTCCTCGCCTCGCACGAAGGCGATCGTCTGGTCCGTGTAGGGGTCGTTGAGGGTGCCGGTGAGCACCTTGCAGTCTCCGCTGGCCAGAACCGGATCGGCCAGGTCACGCCGGAGTACGTCATTGCGGGCGTCGCAACCGTTGCCGTCAGGGTCCTGCCAACCGTCGCCGAACTCGTCCCGCGCGTAGCCGGTCTTGGGCGCGCGGCCCTTGATGGCCAGTGTGTCGAGGACGGCTAGCGCTGAGCCGGCGGCAGCGGCCGGAGGCGGGGGTGGGGCGGTGGCCCCAGGAGGGGCCCCAGCGGTGGGCCGAGTCGGGGCGGCCGCGGTGGCTGCGGCCGCAGGTGCCGAGGTCACGGCGGATGAACCCGTCCCGGGGGCCTCGGATGCGCTGCCGAAGCACGAGCCCAGCCCGCCCAGCAGCGCGATGCCCAGCACCGCCAGAACCACACAGCCGCACCCGTTCTGCCCTTGCTGTCGCTTCGTCGCCATCGCCCCTCCGGCCACCGTTCCCCGTCGAGTTCAGTCTCACCCATGGGTCCGACAAGCGACCGGCACGGGCTCAGCAGTCCAGCTTGGGCGGGGGGCGTGAGCGTCCGGGAGGGAACGGGGAGAGCCGAGGTCCGTCCCAGACCTTGCCTATCGACTGAAGTTGACTTGAGCGGAACCAGAGGTTCGGTCGGCAACCTCATCGCCATGAACATCACATTCCTCATCGGCGGCGCCGCCGTTCTGGCCAGCGTCATGGTGGTCCCCACCACCGCCTTCGCCGCCGCGCCCTCTGCCCAGGCGCCATCGGTGACCGCGCCCAAGGTCCTCCCCGGAGTTCCTTCGATTATCGGCGTCAGCCGCGGTGGCGACGGCGCCGCGGCGGTGTCCGTCGCGCCGGCGTCCACCGGATCGGTCACGTCCACGATCCGCGTCACCGCCAGCCCGTCGGGCAAGGGCTGCACGGTCGCCGTCCCGGCAGCGTCAGGGTGCACCGTTACCGGCCTCACCAACGGCACGAACTACACCTTCACCGCGGTGGCGAACGGCCCGAGCGGCGCATCGGCGCCGTCCGCCGCCTCAGAGTCGCTGACGGTCGGTCGACGACCGTTCAGGGTCACGAAGGTCACCGCCGCCGCCACCGACACCGGTGAGGCGAACCTGACTTGGGTCGCCGGGGCCAATGGCGGTCTGCCCATCACCTCTTTCCGGGTGACCGGCACCGGGGGACTCAACTGCACCGCAGCGGGCGACGCCACCTCCTGCCGGTTCACCGGCCTCACCCCCGGCGCCAAGTATCAATGGTCCGTGGTGGCGGTCAATGCCGCAGGCGTGTCCGACGCCGCTGTGAGCAACACGGTCACCGGCAAGGTGGTGCCAGGGGTTCCTGCAATCCTCGGCGCCCGTCGGGGAGGTGACGGCGCCGCCACCGTGAGTGTCGCGGCCGCCGCCCAGACCACCTCCGCGACCACCTCCATCCGCGTGATCGCCTCACCGTCCGGCAAGAGCTGCAAGGTGGTCGTGCCCGGTCCCGGAGAGTGCACGGTCACCGGCCTGACCAACGGCACCTCGTACACCTTCACGGCCGTCGCCAGCGGGCTCAACACCACGTCCGCCCCCTCGGGTGCGTCAGCCCCGTTGACCGTCGGCCGCAAGCCCTTCAAGGTCACCAAGATTGCGGCGACTGCCGGGGTCGGTGGCGGAGCCACTCTGACCTGGGCTGCCGGAGCTAACGGGGGCCTGCCCATCACCGGCTACCAAGTGACCGGCACCGGCGGCCAGAACTGCACCACCGGGGCCGACGTCACCTCCTGCACGTTCACCGGCCTGACCCCGGGTGCCAAGTACCAATGGTCCGTGGCTGCAGTCAACGAGGCAGGTGTTTCCGATGCGTCCCTGAGCAACAACATGACCGCCATCTCGGCCCGCAAGCCCGACGTGCCCACCGTCACCAACGTGGTGCGCGCCGGTGACGGGAAGGTCCGCGTGACAGTCGCCCCGGGCAACGCCAACGGCGCCCCGATCACTTCCATCGTCGTGCGCACCGACGCATTGCGCGAGGACGGCAACTTCACCCGGATGGCCACCGTGACATGCAAGGTGACCCCTCCTGGCACCGAGTGTGTGATCACCGGCCTGAAGGCCGGTGGCTTCTACAAGTTCCTCGCCGAGGCCGCCAACTCGGCCGGGACCTCCCCATTGTCCGCCCCGACCCAGGCCTTCCAGGCCGGCTGATCGGGCGCTCTATCGCACCACCTCGACGTGGCCCGCACCACGTCGAAAGCGGCCCGCACCCTCGCCTGGGGGTGCGGGCCCTGTGATGCGGGGGGTGCCTACCCGGCGTCGCCGGCACGCTCCGCGGCGGCAACCAGATCAGTGAGGTCTTGCTTGACCATCTTGCGCACGGAACCTTCCATCAACTTGCCCATCACGGCACCGAGCGTCTTGTTGAGGAACCCATCGGCCGTGGCCGCGAAGCGCATCGTCAGTTCGCAGGAATCCTGCGTGATCGGGGTCACCGACATTGTCGTCTCGTAGTGGGCGCCGTGGTTGTCGGCCTCGGTCAGATACGAACGACCGGGGTCCACGTTCGTCACGGTCATGTCCTCGGTCGCCGTCTTGCCGAACATCGACCGGGTTTCGCGCCAGCGGTAGCCGACCCCGAAGCCGGGGCTGCCGTCAAGGCGCTCCACCTTTGTGATGCCGCGCACGACGTTCGGAGAGTTCTCAATGTCGGTGATGATTCCCCACACCGTGGCCGCGGGGGCATGGGCTGTCACGGTGATCGTGACCGGTCCTGGCATCTGAAGGTCCCATCGTCGGCGGGCGCTGCGCCCGGGTGGTGGTTGCTCGCACCCGAGGGTACTGGCGCAGCGCTCACGTGGGGTGGCGATGGGCCCCTCACCGGCGACGGTGGCGGATCCGCAGCCGTCCGTATTCCATCGCGCCATGGATTCTGATCAGGCGGCCGGACATCGTGCTGTGTCGAGGCGGTGTGTAGCGCGGCTGCTTCCAGTCCGATTGCAGTCCGTCGAGGTCCACGACAGTGTTGGCCGGCAGGATGATCCGGGCCGGGCCGAAGCGCAACTGCAGTTCGAGATCGACTGTCGGTGACTCGAACACGGCCCGCGAGAAGTCCAGGTCGACTTTGCTGTAGTCGGACTCGATCCGCATGACCCGAGGCACCCGCCATGGACCCCGTCGCCGGATGGTGCCCCGTCGCGCCACGATGGCCAGGCTCCGGTCGTCAAAGGGGACTGGTAGCGCGGTTGCGGCCACCAACTGGTCGCGGTCTCGGGCAGTCAGGGCAAGGTGCAGGCGTTGGTCGAGTTCGCTACTGGTGAGTTGCCCCTGCGCGAAGGCATCCTGGAGTCGCCGCAGAGCGATATCGCGCTCGCTCTCGAGTTGGGGCAGCAATTCGGCGAAGTCAGAGGTCACGGTTCTGAGCCTAGGCCGATCTTCCGTGCGGTTTGCGTTGCGGTTGACTACTTGAGCCGTCTGCGGGCTCGGTCGCCGGCTCAGGCCGACTGTGCGCCGCCGTTTGCCCGACAGGGGGCTAACGGGCAAACGCGCAGGCTACGGCTTGCAGGCCCACGGCGACCAGCCGGCCTTCACCCAGTAGTTGTAGGCCACCTGGTCCTGTGCCCATGCCGGCGCGAGGTCCGGCCGCGATGCATAGGCACCGCCACCGTTGGCGTACCACGACGGCAGGTCGAACTGGTAGGCGCCGTAGTAGCCGTTGCCCGTGTTGATCGCGTAGTTGTTGCCGGACTCACACTGGCGTACCGAGGTGGCCTCCCACCCTGCGGCCCACGACGCGGCCGAG
>JAUPKO010000247.1 GCA_030837395.1 Actinomycetota bacterium
CAACGCGCGGGTAGTTGAGAGCGGTTCCTTCAAGCGTGGCGCTGACATGGAAGTCAGTCACTGCCTTGGCCTTTAGCGCCAGGTGGACGTTGACGGAGGCACCGTTGAGGGCAACGCGTTCGTTGCTGGACAGCAAGTATTCGGGGTAGACGCGGTACTGGTAATCCCGGCCGGGTATAGCGCTTGGATCGACGTGAGTGTTCGCGCCGCGTTTTGCTCGCATGCGTTTAGTAGTGACGATTTCGGCAGGGTCATCGGTGGTGCGCTCGATGAGGACGTTGGCCTTCCCGGCCAGCGGAGGCCATGTGAGCAGCACGGCGGAGTCCTCGTCGCGCCACGAGACCGCGGTGATGTCCCGCAGCAAGACGACGGGTTCGGCGGCCACTGGGGGTGATGAGCGCTTGCCCGAGACGGCCGAGACGGCGTATGTCAGCGGGTCACCTGTGGGCGCCCCGCCATCTTCAACCGACACTGATGATGTGCGGGCGATCACTTTCTCGCCCTCGGATGAAGTGCGTTTGATGACGTAGCTGATGTCGCGGCCGGGAACACGTGACCAGGACAGGTGCACGGTCTCGTCCATGACCTGCGCACCGAAGTGTGACGGGGCTTCCAGCGGGAAGGAGGCGAGCCGATCGGCAGCGGCAACACAGTCGGGAAAGTCCCGGACGATGGCGGCGGCTGCCGCCTCGTCCTGCGGGTGCTCCCGGGCCACGGTGCTCAGTCGTGCGAGAGCGTCAGCTTGATGCTGGGCTACCAGCTCTCGCTGGGCCGGGAAATCGGGTGAAACGTCGGATGCTTCGCGCATAAGCCAGTCGAGGTCGTGCGCGGCAGCCCACCAGTGGTGCGTGTTGATTGCGTTCTTCACGGCCGCCCGTTTGGCGTCTGCGGCTTCCAGCCGTGTGGTGATGTCGGTTCGGAGCGCATGCAAGCCCATTGCTAGGGCGTCGGGTGTTCCACTGGTTACTTGCTGCCCGTGGGACAGCTCGTGCGCTTTATCTGCTAGCTGGCGGGCGTGCACCGGCTGGCCGTGGCTGAGGGCATCTGTTGCTTCAGCGATGAGTTCCTGGCGTTTCCGCTGACCGGCGATGTCAACGTTGCAGTACGGGCACAGGTGGGCGGCGGCTTCTACTTGCTTGGCGCATCGCGGGCAGCTGATGTACAGGTCAGCCCGGCAGTATTTGCATGTCTTCCGCGTTCCGGCCTGCTGGGCTTTGCCGCATTTGGCGCAGACGACGAGAACAAAATCGACGTCTACCAGGGATGCGATACCGAGACTGCGGGAGACCTCGAGTACAAGCTCGTTCGCTTCGGCCGGGGTGATTCCCCACCCCAAGGATGCGATCCGCGCTTGCAGAGTCGCAGCTTCAGCTGGGCCCAGTTCCCCTGCGAGCAGGCCGATTTCTTCAACCTCGGGAACGATCAGGTCGCGCGCGTCGGCGCGCATGGTCGCGGCATAGGATTCCGCTCCCCCGTCGACCAGCAGCCGCGTCTTGACATGGGCAAGCAGGTCAGCCGTGCGCGTGCGGATCCGGTCTTGGCGCCCGGCCTGATTTTCAGCCAGCAGCCGTTCATGGACCCTGGTCAACTGAGCCACAGGAACACTGGGTGTGACGCCGAGGAAGGTCCATAACGTGGTGTATCGGCGCTGGTCTCCGGTTGTGCGTGCGAGTTCGTCCAGGGCGGTGCGGACGTCGGTTCGCACTCCTTTGTCCCATGGCAGGGTTTCACTGCCGTCGATAATGTCGATGATGGTGATGCTCTTGAGCCATGCCGCGAATCCGGCTGGGCTCACGCCTCGCCGGTCGGCGGCCGCCGTCAGCAGCGGGACTTTCGATCTCGGCACACCCTGGTGCTTACGAGCAAGAATGGCCGCGAGCCGGTCGAGGTTAGCTATGCCTTCGGCGTCGGCCGCGCCGCGCTGGCCTTGGACCCGGGCGCTTGCTACGCCGCGCGCCCGGGCGTCGAGCAGAACGGCTTCGTATTGCGGATAGCGCTGCACGAGCTGGGCGGCGACTGCTTTGTACTTCGGACTGTTGCGCTCCTTCTGCCAGAACGCCTTGACCTGAGTGAGCCGTTCGCGGATCTGGGCGTCGGTGGCGCCTGGGTCAATGTCAACAACGAAGAAGGGGTCACCGGCTTCGGGATCAGCGGCGGAGAAGTCAGCTAATAGCCGCGCCATGACCCGCTTGCGGTATTCGTTTCCATCGAAAGCTGTCACGGCGCACCTCCTGCCGATCCATAGTCGACTCCCTCGTGGAGTAGATCAGGATTTTGGTTTGAGTAGGTCAACCTTTCCCTGCTCGGAATCACGCATCGCGCTGGAGGCGACACCGGCTTCAACGCGCAGCACAAGCGGGGCCGAGACGGCGGCGTGCTTGGCGCTGACCTCGATGGTCTGATCGCGTCCCATCGTGAACACGACATGCACTGGAGTGCCCTTGGGGTGACCGCTGGGCACCCCTTCGAGCATTCCCTCAACAATCATCTTGTTGTCTGCCAGCGCCGCCGACTCCACCGACGTTGCCTGCTCATATACCTGCACCTGCACTGCGGTCTGATTGTCGACGGTGGTGGCGAAAGTTTCTTCGACTGTGATGGGCAGCGTGTCCTGAGAGTGGGCGATGAACGAGACAATTTCGGTGTCGTTTTCGTCGATGATTGCCACGCCGAAGCCGCGGCTGGTCACGTTGGAAACCTCAGTGTTGACCAGGTCGGTGACTGCTTGCGCAGACAGTCCGTATTCGGTGGCTGTCTTGGCCGCCGCCTGCTGGACAGCGCCTGCGTCAGCGTCGGCGATCGACTGCCCCTGTGTGAGCTGGCCTGCGGCGACAAGGTCATCAAGCACGAACTGCTCAAGTTCCTTCTTCTGACCGTACATCGCGGCACCCTTTGCCACGGCCAGGTCAGGGTCCGCCAGCTGAGCGTCGAACCCGAACTCTGTCTTGAGGCGAGCAGCAACGATTGGGGACTTTGACATACCCCCGACGAGCAGCACCCTGTCGATCGAGTCGACGCCTTTGGCCTTGGCCGCGTTGAGGACCTGCCCTGTCAGTTCGATGGTGCGCTCTAGCAGGTTCGATGTCAGGGACTCGTACTCGGCGCGCGTGACAGTGATGGATGCGCGACCTGTCCCGAAGATGACCATGGAGTCGACACTGTCGCGCATGGACAGTGATTGCTTGACCTCTTCGGCGGTGGTGATGAGATCCTGCGCGCCGTAAGAATCGTCGAGCGGGTCCCCAGCGTCAGGGTTGGCCTCAGTGAACTTTGCCGACAGATGGCTCGCGAGCCGCTCATCCCAGTCTGCACCGCCGAGCTCGTGATCACCATCGGTGGCGATGACCTGGATGGAGCGTTCGGCGAGCTTGATGACTGTGCAGTCGAAGGTGCCGCCACCCAAGTCGTAAACCAGGATGGTTTCGTTGGCTTCTCCGTCGGAAGCAAAGCCGTACGCGAACGCGGCGGCGGTTGGCTCGTTGATGATGTCGACCACGTTGAGTCCGGCAAGTTCGCCGGCAAGTTTGGTGGCTTTGCGTTCTTCATCACCGAAATACGCCGGCACAGTGATGACGACATCGGTGACGGGTTCACCCGCGTTCATGGAGGCGTCGGCGGCCAGTGCCTTGAGGATCAGACTGGAGACGGCGGGAGCTGAGTATTCGGTGTCGTGGACGGTCACTCGCCATTCGCCATCGCCCATGTGTCGTTTCACGAGTGAAACCACGTTGTCGGGATAGACGCGGGCGTTGCGTTTTGCCTGGATGCCCACTGCGGTTTCGGTGGGGCTGGAGAACCAGACGACAGAAGGCGTAGTGGCCTGTGAGTCGGAGTTGGGGATGACAGTGGGTCGCCCGAACTCATCTACAGCGGCGATGCAGCTGTAGGTGGTTCCGAGGTCGATGCCGTAAACCTTGCCGGCCATGAGTTCCTCCTGAAGGGCGATCTTGTGGGGTTCGGGGGTTGGTTGGTCGCTACGTTGTAGGCGAGGCTTTGTCTGCTGCGGGAAGATCAGCTGATCCGCTTTCTGATCTTTGCGCCGTGGGGCTCTCGCCCGGGCTCGCCTCTTCCGGGAGTTGCGTGGTTGCAGGTGTGTCAGTCGCGGACGTTTCCGGGGCTTTGTAGCGATAGACCCGTACATCGGCAACTCGCATGATCGATCCGTCGGTGCGCACAAATCCCGCCTTGACCGTGTTGGCTATCCGCCCGTCAAGCTCGGCATCTTCGGTGAAGACGCGCTCGACTCCGAGGTGGCGGGTGGGAGCGAACGGATCACCCTCCCCGGGGCGATAGGGCGAAAGCCCGGCGCTGGTGTCGAGGACCTGGCCGAGCTGGGCCTGCAGCATTCCGGCGTCGCTGGTCTTGTTCCCAGCTGCGAGCTGCTCCATCTGGTCGTGAAGGCGCAAGAGCTGATTGAGCAACGGAGCCATCGCCGTTGTCAGTTCGCCCGCGCGAAGCTTGATGATTTCTGCGTGCATGCGATCGGCGATGTCCGCATCGTGACGGCGCAACCTGGCTACTTCGGCAACGGAGGTTTCGATTCCGCCCATCCGCGTGGCCACATCCTCCAGCGCCTCAGCGACCAGGTCAGGCTCCGCAAGTACGGGCTCGGGAGCCGGGGAGGGTTGAGCAGCAGTGGGGGGTTCGGCCGCGGGCGTGGGGGGTTCGGCCGCGGGCGCGGCAGGAGCCGACGCAGCTGGCGGAGCCTCAGTGCTCGCGAGCGGTGCTGGCACCGGAACTGCGGACGGAGCCGGGGCGGCTGGAGTCGGCTCATCAACTGCCGGTCCGGTTGTTTGAGGCGCGGGTGCACTGTCAGGCTCGGCAGCGGCTGCGGCCGAGGCGGGCTGCGATGGCGGCGAGGCTTGCGGCATCTAAGCCGCCACGGAGTCAAGTATTGACTGTGGCGAGGTCGGGACGGGCTCGTGTCTCTTAGTCATAAGACGTGTTCCGTTCTAATTGCCGTGTGGCGTACTGGCCCGGATAGATGGTGGTCATGATCGGCTCGCAGTATGCCAGATCTGGGCCTAATGTCGCCAAAGCAAGAGGCGCGCCTTCTATCCCCGCGGATCACAGCCGGGACAAAGTGGGCGACCACAAACTGCTCAAGCACCTCTCAAATCGGACTTGCATCGCGTGTTAGACGGGTTCCGCGCGGGCCCAATGGGGGAGATCTGAGTCGTGTCCTTCACCTCCACTCGTCGTCATAGCTGACTGCCACGGCCGTGGAATAGCAAGGACGCGCC
>JAUPKO010000248.1 GCA_030837395.1 Actinomycetota bacterium
CCGAATCCCGTCCTGGTCCGGGGACCCCGTGACCTCGTCGGACACCGCCTTCACCGCGTCCGGCGCCTGTCCCATGGCGACGCCGACCCCGACGTATTGCAGCATCTCAAGGTCGTTGAGGTTGTCCCCGAAGGCGATGGAGTCTGATTGCTCGATCCCGAGGTGATCGAGCACCACCGCGATTGCGGCGGCCTTGTGCACACCCGGCAACGACAACTCCCCGGAGTTCTGGCCCCAAATCGACACCGTCGTCGGAATAGCCGTGAAGTGCGGTGCGAATTCGGCCTGGATCGTTTCGAACGGCACCGGCGAATGCAGGAATGACACCTTGTTGATGTCCGTCCGGATCGACGGGCCGGGATCCTGGATCTGTTCCATGAACCCGCCGAATCCCGCCTCAAGTTCGGCCAGTTCGTCTTCATTGCGCGCCGCGGCGACCATCAACTGCCACAGCTGGTCCCGGACGCCCGAACCGCCGTAGAGCCCGGAATTCGACTCCAGGAAGTAGGCGATCTGATGGTCGTGGAAGTAGTCCATCACATGCTGCACGCGCTCGACCGGGATGTGCCGCCGCACCAGCACCTGCCCGTGGACTTCGGCGTACCCGCCGGCGGCCGCGACGATCCCGTCGAAGCCGACGCTCAACATGTCCGGCCAGATGGTTGACAGCGATCGGCCGGTTGCGAGGAACACCTTGTGTCCGTTGGCACGGGCCCCCGCCACAGCGTCCCGGGCCGAATCCGGGATCACACCTTGATCGCTGACGAGCGTGCCGTCAGCATCGAGGAAGATCGCCTTTCCCGCCATACGTCAGAACTCCTTTCGCGTGGCGCACCAAGGCGCTGATCCGGCGGTTCGTTTAGGTGCTCGCGGATCAGTCCTCGTCGTCGAGGCGGGCCAACCACGTTGCGAGGCGCTCCACCGCGGCCTCGTCATCCGGGTGCAGGTCGACGTAGATCCGCAACTGCTCGGCCAGCCAGCCCAGCGTCACGTCCTCGTCACCGCGACGGGCCTCGAGCTCCTCAACACCACGATCGGTGAAGTACATCCGCTGCCCGCCGACTCAGCCCAGGGCCGCGTCGATCACAGCCTGCTGCTCGGCCTCGTGGGCCTTGTGCGACCCGGTCGCCGGCGCGGCCGAAGCCGGTCGGCTGGCCAACTGCAGCCATCCGCCGTTGAGGTACTCCGGCAGGTTGATCGCGAGGTACTGGTAGGCACCCTGGTTCATGGGTTCCTCCTGGGTCCACACGATGTCGACACCCTTGGGGTACCGGGCCAAGGCTGCTGCGACCTCCGCACCGGGCAGCGGGTAGTACCGCTCCAGCCGCAGGATCGCCACGTCGTCAATGCCGCGGGCCTCTCGCGCCGCCACCAGGTCCCAGGTGATCTTGCCCGAGCACAGCACCACCCGGCGCACCTTGGCCGGATCTACCCCGCCCGTGTCGATCACCGGCTCGAACTGCCCGGAGGTGAAGTCTGCCGCAGTCGACACCGCACGTTTGTTGCGCAGCATCGACTTGGGGGTGAACACCACCAGGGGTTTGTGGTGCGGTCCGTTGGCCTGCCAGCGCAGCAGATGGAAGTACGACGCGGGCGTCGAGGGCATGGCCACGGTCATGTTGTCCTGGGCGCACATCTGCAAATAGCGCTCGATGCGCGCGGACGAGTGGTCCGGGCCCTGGCCTTCGTAGCCGTGGGGCAGGAGCATCACCACGCCGGAAGTCTGCTGCCACTTCTGCTCGCTGGAGGAGATGAACTCGTCCAGGATGGTCTGGGCGCCGTTGGCGAAGTCGCCGAATTGCGCCTCCCACAGCACCATCGCCTCCGGCCGCGCCACCGAGTAGCCGTACTCGAACCCGAGGGCTGCGAACTCGCTGAGCATCGAGTCGTAGACGTAGAACCGGCCTTGATCGGCGGATAGGTTCTGCAACGGGGCATAACCCTCGCCGGTGAGCCTGTCGACGATCACCGCGTGGCGTTGGCCGAATGTGCCGCGACGGGAGTCCTGGCCGGCCAGGCGCACGGTGCGACCCTCCAACAGCACCGAGCCGAACGCGAGCGTCTCGGCCATGGCCCAGTCGATCGTGCCCTCCTCGATCATCCGGGCACGTCGCTCCAACTGCGGACGCAGACGATTGTGCACGGTCAACTCGGCGGGTAACGACACCTGACTGTTAGCGATCAGCTTGAGCGTCTCGTCGCTGATGGCGGTGTCGATCCGAGCGGGGTAGGGCGCGGGCTCGACGACGACCACTTCGTCGTGGGGGTGGGCGATGTCGTCCCGGGTCTCGGCGAAGACGCGTTCGAGTTGGCCCTGGAAGTCCCGCAGGGCCTGTTCGGCCTCGTCCAAGGTGATGTCACCGCGACCGATCAGCGACTCCGTGTAAATCTTGCGCACGGACCGCTTCTGGTCGATCAGGTTGTACATCAGCGGGTTGGTCAGCGAGGGGTCGTCGGCCTCGTTGTGTCCGCGTCGGCGGTAGCACACGAGGTCGATCACGACGTCCTTGTTGAACTTCTGCCGGAACTCGAAGGCGAGTTCCGCAGCGCGCACGCAGGACTCGGGGTCATCGCCGTTGACGTGCAGGATCGGCGCCTGGATCACGCGCGCGGCATCCGTGGCGTACACGCTGGAACGGCTGGAGTCCGGCGACGTCGTGAAGCCCACCTGGTTGTTGACGATCAGGTGGATCGTGCCGCCGGTGCGGTAGCCGCGCAACTGCGAAAGGTTGAGCGTCTCGGCCACGATGCCCTGGCCTGCGAAGGCCGCATCGCCGTGCATGAGGATCGGCAGCACGGGGTACTCCTTGCCCCTGTTGAGCAGATCCTGTTTGGCTCGCACGATGCCCTCGAGTACTGGGTCGACCGCCTCCAGGTGGGACGGGTTGGCGGCAAGCGAGACCTCGGTGGTCGAACCGTCGGGCGCGGTGTACGTGCCTTCACTGCCGAGGTGGTACTTGACGTCGCCGGAGCCCTGCACGCTGTCCTCATGCTCGGCGCCCTCGAACTCCTTGAAGATCTGGCCGTAACTCTTGCCCGCGATATTGGCCAAGACGTTGAGGCGGCCGCGGTGCGGCATGCCGATGGCGATCTCCTGCACGCCAAGCGCGCCGGCGCGCTTGATGATCGCCTCCAGCGCCGGAATGGTCGCCTCGCCG
>JAUPKO010000249.1 GCA_030837395.1 Actinomycetota bacterium
GCCGGTCACTCACCGCAGTGACAAGTACGGCTGGGCCGGGTGGATCCACTGGGAGGCCTCTGGAGCGCACTTTTATGCCTGGGAGCGCCCGAGGCTCTTTTTCAGTGTCGACATCTACACGTGCAAGCCGTTCGATCCCGAAGACGCGGTCGATTTCACCCGAGACTTCCTGCGTGCTGAAGTCATAGTGTCCAGACGGTTCTGACCCCCATCCCCCATCAATGTTGCGGGTGGCAGCGTGTCAAGCGATACGGCAGAGCGACGTCGACTTCGACCAGGGGGCCTGTCGGCCAGAAGTAGCTGGACCTCAACGGCGCGGTCCCCAATCGCCGGCGTCAGGTACTCCACCGGAAGCAGCGACAACGGCGGGGCTGCGATCTCAAGCCGCGCCTGGCTGCCAGAGCGGAACGAGAAGCAAATCTTGAGACCGGTCACGGTGCTGATGCGCACCAAGCCACGCTGAATCCGAGCCAACCATTTCTGGGCAACTGGCGAGTCCGCCAGTCGTGCGTAGGCGGACTGGACATGCGAGCCTCAGGACCTCCCAAGGCACCACCGAGGAACCCAATAGGCAATCACAAATGCGACATCGCTGGTCGTCCCGGTTCCCTCACGCTTTGAACGTACTCCTGCTGAGCGCACGCGACTGACGCTGAGAAGGGCTGTTGGCACTTCAGGGTCGGGCTGCCGGTGGGCCTATCGCAAGGCGCCCTCCCTGCGCGTGCGGGCACGTCGCGACCGACGCTGTCAGCCTACGAGCACGGTCACAAGTCGCCCACCATGGAGACCGCGGTCGACGCTTCAACCTCGGCGACAGGCGACAGCGTGCACGCGTCTACGAGATCGTGCTTCGCGAAGGCGGACCGGCCGACGTGCTCAGATACGTCGACTGCGCCCTGCTCGTCGATCGCTGGGACGACCTTGTGCTTCCCGCGACAGTGCGGACGGCCTGGGCGCCTGTGGTCGCGACTCGAACCGAGGTCCCGTCGTCGTGACTCCCGACATCGGCCTCAGTCGATTCCAGATCAAGGTCGCGCAACTGGCCTGCGCGTTCAGTAGGGCGGGTGGGACTCGAACCCACGGCCTGCCGGATTATGAGTCCGCCGCTCTAACCAACTGAGCTACCGCCCCTCGGGTGGCCCCACCTTACCGGCCACCGCCGGTCCCGCGAGCGCCCCGGGCAGCGACCACCTACCGTGCTGGGCATGGCTTCCCTCTCCACCGAACCCACCGCCGCACCCGTCGGCGCACCCACCGCCGAGCCCTCCCCTTCACGCGCCGCCAAGCCCACCGACCTCTGGCCCTACCTGCGCCCCTATCGCCGCACCCTGCTGCTCGTCGCGGGGCTCTCGCTGGTGTCCGCCGCAGCCGCCCTGGCGCTCCCGCTCGTGGTCCGGGTGGTGCTCGACGGGCTCGGCGAGGAATCCGACACCGGCATGCTCATCGCCGCGCTGGCGGCCCTCATGGTGGGTGGCGCCATCATCGGCGCCTGGTCGCGCTACCTACTCTCGCGCACCGCAGAGGGTGTGGTCCGCACCACCCGCATCCGACTCGGTGCCCACCTGTTGCGGCTGCCCATCGCGGAGTACGACCGGCGCCGTACCGGCGACCTGCTGTCCCGGGTCGGCTCCGACACGACCCTGCTGAGCGCTGTGGTCACCTCCGGCGTGGTGGAGTTGGCCTCCGGGGTGCTGGTCGCCACCGGGGCGATCGTGCTCATGGGGCTCATCGACATCCCCTTGCTCGGTATCACCGTCATCGCCGTCGGGGTCGGCATCGCCGTGGCCGGGACGGCCGCCGTGCGCATCAAGCGCTACTCCCGCCGCGCGCAGGAGGCCGTCGGCGCGATGACCGCCAGCGTGGAACGTGCTCTCGTGGCCGTCCGCACCATCCGCGCCTACCGCGCCGAACCCCGCGAGACCGCCGCCCTGTCCGTCGGCGCTGACGATGCCTACGCCGCCGGCGTCAAAGTGGCCAAGGTCGAGTCGCTGATCGAGCCGGTGGCCAGCGTCGCCGTGCAGGCGGCCTTCCTCTCGGTCCTCGGCGTCGGCGGTGCCCGCGTGGCCACCGGCCAACTCAGCGTCGGTGACCTCGTGGCCTTCGTCATGTTGCTGTTCTTGCTCATCCAGCCCGTCGTCTCCGGACTGCGGGCCTGGACGATCCTGATGACCGGTCTGGGCGCCCTGAGTCGGATCGAAGAGGTGATGGCACTACCGGCCGAGGCCGACCGCGTGGGCGCCGCCGCGCCAATACTGCCGGCTGCATCGGCGCACACCCCCACACCCTCTGACACCACCGCGGCACCGCTACTCGCGTTCGACGAGGTCGACTTCCGCTACCGGGACGGTTCACCTGTACTGCGAGACGTCACCTTCGCCTGCCCACGCGGCACCACCACCGCGGTCGTCGGCCCCTCCGGCGCCGGCAAGTCCACCGTCATGGCTCTCATCGAACGGTTCTACGAGGTCGACAGGGGCCGCATCCTGCTGCATGGCACCGATATCCGCGACCTTCCCCGTGAGCACCTGCGCCGTCAGATCGGCTACGTCGAGCAGGAGGCTCCGGTGCTGGCCGGCACCATCCGGGAGAACCTGCTGCTGGGCGACCCGAACGCCGCCGACGGCGCCCTGCAATCGTCGCTCGCGGCGGTCAACCTGTGGCAGCGCATCGCCGACGCCGACGGCGGCCTGGACGCACAGGTGGGCGACGCCGGGGTGCTGCTCTCCGGCGGCGAGCGGCAGCGACTGGCCATCGCCCGCGCCCTGCTGGCCGCTCCCCCGCTCCTGCTGCTCGACGAACCCACCGCCAGCCTGGACGCCCGCAACGAGGCCGCCCTGCAGGCCGCCGTCGACGCCGTCGCCGAGGACCGGACGCTGATCGTGGTGGCCCACCGCCTGTCGACGGTCGTACGCGCCGACCAGATCGTGGTGCTCGATGAGGGCCGCGTGGTGGGAGTCGGCAGCCACGACCACCTGCTCACCGCGTCGGACCTCTATCGGGAGCTCGCCACCACGCAGTTACTGGTCTGACGTCGACCGTCCAAACCCAGCACTGGGACCAACCCCATCGACGACCGGTGGTACCCTGGGCGTCGCAATCCCGCGTAGCTCAACGGCAGAGCATCCGACTGTTAATCGGACGGTTCCAGGTTCGAATCCCGGCGCGGGAGCCACGGCGATCGTCGCATCGGGAGTGCGCCGCACGGTCAATTCACCCCTGCGGCGGCTCCGGTCAGTGCGGCTTGAGCAAGATTTGCAGGGAGATCACAATCAGCCCGATGATCCCGCCGAACCCCGACGCGACGATCACTCGCCACCCATGCAACCCGGTCCGGCGGGCGGTGACGTAGGCCAACGCCACCAGAGTCAGCGTCCCAGTCCACAGCAGGGCGACAATCGTGCTTCGCACGTCCCACGGGCTCAGCCAGCCCACGGCCAGCACCGCCAACGGTGGGATCGCCGCCGCCAGCACGTGGGCAAGACCACGGATCAACTCCCGCCATTCCTTCCCCGTGAGGGGACGGCCGGCCAGCGCCATCTCGTGCAGGGCCTCGGAGAACCCGTCTGCCAGACTGATCGCCAACACTGGGGCGATGATGACCAGTGCGACCCCCACGAAAGACGCCAGGTCCGCCCAGCCGTCATACACCACCAACACGGACATGAGCACCACCGTCGTGTAGGTGAAGCGCTCAATGTCGAGTCTGAGGCCGCGCACCGGCACGACCAACTCACCGGACCCCGTCACGAGCACATCATTCCACGGTGATCGGACCGCCGACCATGCCCGTGCCCGTACCGGCCGACAGCATCACCCTCCGTCGGCCGGCCCCTGTGGGGGCGTGGGTCCGGGCCACCGCTGCGCAGCGGCGATCTCCTCCACCTTGCCCCAAATGTGGCCCCGTACGTCCGGGGAGGACATCTCGCTGAGGTGATTGACCGAGCCGAGAATGATGTCGTCGAGTTCCAGGTCCGGGTGCATCTGCAGGTGCTTGAGGTGCTCGGATTCGGTGGCGATCAGCACATTCGTCACCCCTGGCACATTGATGTGGGCATCGGTGTAGGGCCGGATGAACAACTCGTGCGTGCTGTAGATGTTCGTCACGCGACTCGCGATGGCCGGCAGGTCCACGTGCAACTCGGTCAGGAACTCCGACCCCGGCGTCATGTCGCGTAGGGCCGGCAGCAACCGATGCCCGGCCAGCCTGCTCACCCGCCCGGCACTGACTGCGCCGTGCCATGGCGTACCGATGCTGAACACGTGCTTGACCTGGTGCTGGTGGTCGATGGTGTAGCGAAGCACCGCGAGCGCGCCTTGCGAGTGTCCGACCAGCACGATCGGCGAATCCCGCGCCCGACCCTGGGCCCGCAGGGCTTTGCGGATGTCGTCCCGGATGTGGGCCTGCGACTTGTGCAGCGGCAGTGTGACGCCGAAATTCGCGAGCGTGATCAGGAAGGCGTTGGGGTGGCGTTCCAGCACGCCCCGCATCATCACAGTGGCCGCAGCGCCGCGGATCGCCGTGCCGGCGATGATTCCGACTGCGATCGACACGTCCGCCTCCTGTCGTGAGCTTCAGATCTGCTGATCCGACCATCCTGTCCTGCCGACGCGGCCGATGCCCGTCAGGACCGCACCGCGAGTCGCACGCCGACCCGGGTTGCCGTCACACGCCGTACGAGTCCCGCAGCAGCGCCAACGCCCGTTCGATGTCCGCCTGCACCCCGGGATCGGCCCCGTCCAGCCCCGGATCAAGCACCTTCTGCCAGGTGACGGCGTCGGTGCCGGGATCACGACGGGCCAACAGCCGCACCCCCTTGTCTGCACGGATCGGCACGTGCCGCTGCACGATCAAGGACGCCATGATGCGCTCGCGCACCACCTGCGGCAACACCTCGCCGTCGATCACGCTCATCCGTCGCACCACCGGGCCGTCAGGGGTCCATAACGTGAGTTCGAGCACCGGTTGATCCCATGAGGCACCCAGGATCCGCACCCAGGAGTGGTCCAGCTCGGGGGCCGTACAGACGAAGCGTCCAGGGCTCGCCACCGCCCAGCCGTCCGGGCTGGTGGGGCTCCAAGCCAGCGGCCGCTCATCCGACGCCAGCAGCGCCTTGACCTCGGTCGGGGCCCGTCGGAACAAGGCCATCACACCTCCCCTGACGCCATGTCACGCAACTCCCGCCGGTAGGACTCCAAATCCATCACCTGCGCCATGATGTCGGTGAACACCTCCGGTTCGCGCTGGGGGTCGAGTCTGGCCAGCTGGCCTTTGAGCGGGGCGATCCGGCGCGCGATGTCCCACGAGATCAGTCGCGCCATCACACCCGTGGCATAGCCGGCCGGATCCGCACCTGGGGCCAACGGCATCGCCAGCACCGTCCACCGCCGCACCTCGGCCCGCACGGCATCGTCCTCCGCCTGCGCCAGCACCTCCGCCACCCACAAGCGCAGCGTTGATTCGGCCGCATCCGCTGGTTCCCCCGCCGCGCGGATCGCCCGGAACACCGCGGTGCACGCTGGGTCCGCAAAGGCCGAATCCTCAATCACCTCGGCCCACTCGGTGACCAGGTCCGGCCGCTGTAACATCACCTGAATCGCCTGTCGCTCAAGCCTCGGGTCGAAGTCTCCGGCGACTGCGATCGGCCGCTGGCCGACCCCGCGGCGGGCGCTCGATCCATTGCCTGCGCGGTCGGCACCGCCGCCTCGGCGCACCGCGGCCTGCACCGCAGCCGGGTCCATCCCCAACCAACCGGCCAGTCGCTGCGCATACTCGCTGCGCAGCGCCACGTCGCGCATCGAGCCGAGCAAGGGCGTACTGGCCCGCAGCGCCGCCACCCGCCCCTCAGCCGAGTTCAAGTCGTGGTCGTCGAGGGTGCTGCGGATCGCAAACTCGAACAGCGGCACCCGGCCGTCCACCAGAGCTCGCACCGCTTCGTCGCCACCGGTCAGCCGAGCGTCGCAGGGATCGAGCCCGTCCGGCTGCACCGCCACGTACGTCTGGGCCACGAAGGCCTGGTCGGTGTCGAAGGCGCGCAGCGCCGCCCGACGACCAGCAGCGTCGCCGTCGAAGGTGAATATCACCTCCCCGCTCATGGCATCGTCGTCCATCAGGAGCCGCCGCAACACCTTCACGTGCCCCTCCCCGAACGCCGTTCCGCAGGTGGCCACCGCGGACGGCACCCCCGCCAGGTGGCAGGCCATGACGTCGGTGTAGCCCTCGACCACCACCGCGCGCTGCTGTTTGGCGATCGCCTGCCGGGCCAGGTCGATGCCATAAAGCACTCGGGACTTCGAGTACAGCGGCGTCTCTGGGGTGTTGAGATATTTGGGGCCGCTGTCGTCGTCGAAGATCTTGCGGGCGCCGAACCCCACAACGTCCCCGCCGAGATCCCGGATGGGCCACACCAGCCGCCCCCGAAACCGGTCATAAATGCCACGGTTGCCCTGCGACACCAATCCCGCTGCCAGCAACTCGTCATCGCGGAACCCGCGCCCGCGCAGGTGACCGGTGAGCGCATCCCAGGATTTGGGGGCGAACCCCACGCCGAACGTCGCGACCGCCTCCTCGTCGAACCCCCGCGAGGTGAGGAACTCCCGTCCGGGGGCGGCCTCCGGCGTCGTGAGCCGGGCCCGGAAGTATTCGGCCGCCGCACTGTTGGCTGCCACGAGTCGGATCCGCTGCCCCTGCTGCCGCCCCGGGGCGCTGGAGCCCTCCTCGTAGTGCAGCTCCACACCGAACTGACCGGCGAGCTTCTCGACTGCCTCGGCGAAGCTCAGTGCATCGATGCGCATGACGAAGTCGATCGTGTCGCCGCCCTCGCCGCAGCCGAAGCAGTACCACAGTCCCTTGGCGGCGCTGACCTGAAAACTGGGGCTGCGTTCGTCGTGGAAGGGACACAGGCCCTTGTAGGAGCCCCCACCGGCCGGCTTGAGGGCGACCGTCTGCGCCACTACCTCATCGATCCGGGCACGCTCGCGCACCTCGGCGATGTCCTCGGCACGGATTTTGGCCACGGCTCGATCCTACGTCGCGTTGCCCACCAGGCGATCGTGCCAGCGCACAGCCGAGACGTCCGTCAACGAGGCGACCTGGTCCACAACCACGCGCAACCGTTCGTCGTCGCCGTGGGCGCCCTGCCAACTGGCCCGGAACATCGGATGCAGCGCCTCCGGGCCACGCATCATCAGAGCCTGCGACAACTCGATCAGCAGGGTGCGCTGGTCCTGATACATGGGTGCCACACCCTCGCGGTGGAACACGAAGTGGCTCGCAACCGCCTTGAGCAGCGCCACCTCCGCCTGTTGCTCTACCGGCACCTGCAGGTCGGCGGCATAACGGGTCAACCTCCCCGGCCCGGCGACCTGTCGAGTCCGTTCCACCGCGGCCAAGCAGAAGCGGCCGATCAACCCGCTGGTCATCGACTTCAGGCCCGCCAGTGACGCCGCGGAGTGGTCGAACCCCACCGGCCAGAACTCCAGCCTGCGCAGTCGATCGAAGGCGGCTTGCACCTGTGCCTTGGTGAGCCCTGTGCCGCGCTCCTGCGCCAGCGTCGCGGCGATCACTTGGTCCATACCCGGCCCCGGGGTGAGTTGCGAGGGGTCCAGAAACCCCGAGTACAACGCATCCTCGACGTCGTGCACGGAGTAGGCCACGTCATCGGCCCAATCCATGACCTGCGCCTCCAGGGCGCGACGCTGCCCCGGCGCACCCTGGCGGACCCACTCGAACGTGGCCCAGTCATCGGCATAGACGTTGTACTTGGGTGAGCCGGGTGCCTTCGGCCACGGATATTTGATCATCGAGTCCAGCGAGGCCCGCGTCAGGTTCAGTCCCCTGGAGCGCCCGTCCTGGAATACCTTCGGTTCGAGCCTGGAGAGCACCCGGAAACTCTGTGCATTGCCCTCGAACCCCCCGATCTGCGCCGCCACCTCGTCCAGGGCTGCCTCCCCGTTGTGGCCGAACGGCGGATGGCCCAGGTCGTGGCACAAACCCGCGGTGTCGACGAGGTCCGCGTCGCAGCCCAACTCCTCGCCCACCTCCCGCGCCACCTGTGCCACTTCGAGGGTGTGCGTGAGGCGGGTCCGCGGAAAGTCCGACTCCCCCGGCAACAGCACCTGGGTCTTGTCGGCTAGGCGGCGCAGCGCCCAACTGTGCAGCACCCGGGCCCGATCGCGGCGAAACGGCGGCCGGTGGGCGCGTTTGACCGGCTCAGGGGCGCAGCGGGCCAGATCGTCCGGGGAGTAGCCGGGGGCAGGGCGCGCGTCGGCGTCCATGGCAGGTCAGTTCGCGGGGTCGGCCAGCACCTGCGACACCGGCCACTGCTCGACCAGCAGGAAGTAGAGGTAACCGACCGTCTCCCGGGAGACGTATTCGGCGGTCACATTGGCACCGTCGCCGATGCTCGTGCCGTTCGGGTGAGCCGTCAGACCGAGTCGGTCCGCGATGGCCACCGACCGCGCCATGTGGGTCGGGTCCGACACAATCGTCACGTCCCGAATGCCCAGATCGGACATCACCGCGGCCGCAGGTTCGAGGCTGGTGAGGGTGTCACTGCCAGCCTCGACTGCCACGATGCTCTCCGCCGGCACCCCGGCGTCGATCAGGTAAGACCGGCCCGCCTCGGCCTCGGTGTAGGCGTCGCCGGGCTGCTTGCCGCCCACCGTGATGATCGTCGGAGCCACCCCCGCGTCATACAACTCACGGGCGTGTTCGAGGCGGTTCGCGAACACCGGCGTCGGGGTCCCGTTGAACTGAGCGGCACCCAGGACGACGATGGCATCGGTCGGTGTGGTGATATGGGTGTTGGCCAATCGGACGACGTGCAACGAGGCAGCAAGCGGAACGATCGCGACCAGGAGCAACAGGGCAGCGACGGCCATGCCCACGACGGTCCCCCAACCGCGGCGCGGCGGCTGGTCAGGCCGACGCCGGCGGCCGCGCTCTGCGCGCACCGCCCGCTCCCGGGTCAACTCAGCCGACGTGCTCATCGGCCTATTGTGGCACTGACATCACGGATCCGTCACACGGCACGCGCAGTGTGGACGACTGCCGTACATTCTCCCCCCGCCGACGTCGGCCTAGCCCCCGCCTGCCCCTCCCTGCGCCGCGGCGGCCTCGGCCCCGACCAGCGAGAGCCGTTGCGCCGAATCGACCCCCCGATCGACCAGCCAGCCCTCCGGCAAGCTCACCGGCCGCCCTCCTGACGTACGACCTCGCGGACCGCTGGCGACCTGGGTGGGGAACGGCTGGTCGAGGTCGATCTGGGCGACCAGCGCGTCGAACTCGGCCAGGCTCGCCAGGTGTGCCAGCCCGACTCGCACATGATGCTTCACCCGGAAACCTTTGAGGTACCAGGCGACATGCTTGCGGAAATCCCTGGGCCCACGATCCTCGCCGAGCAGGTCGCTGAGCAGCTCGACATGCCGACGCATGAGGGCCGTCACCTCGGCCAAGTCCGGCTCCGGCGGCGGTTGCGCACCGCTGAACGCCGCGGCCAACTGCCCGAACAGCCACGGCCGGCCAAGACAGCCCCGGCCGACCACCACACCCGCGCACCCGGTCCGGTCCATCATCGCCAGGGCGTCGGCGGCCGTCCACACGTCACCGTTGCCCAGCACCGGCACCCCGGTGGGCGCCAGCTGCTCGACCAGACGCGCGATGGCACTCCAGTCGGCCTGGCCACCGTAGAGCTGATAGGCCGTGCGCCCGTGCAGCGCCACCCACGCCATCCCCACGTCCGCGGCGATGCGACCGGCATCGAGGTAGGTCAGGTGGTCCTCGTCGATGCCCATGCGCATTTTGACGGTGACCGGTGGGGCCGGTACCCCGCGTTGGGCGGCAGCGGCCCGGCTGGCCCCCACGGCAGCGGCGCAGATCGCCTCGAACAGGTCGAGCTTCCACGGCAACGCGGCGCCGCCACCCTTACGGGTGACTTTGGGCACCGGGCACCCCATGTTCAGATCGATGTGGTCGGCCATGTCATCGGCCACCACGATGGTCACAGCATCGGCGACCACGGCGGGGTCGACACCGTACAACTGGATGCTGCGCGGGGACTCGTCCGACTCGAACGAGCACATGCGCAGGGTCTCAGCATTGCGCTCGACCAACGCTCGCGAAGTGACCATCTCGGACACATAGAGCCCAGCACCCTGCTCCCGGCATAGCCGCCGGAAAGCCCGGTTGGTGATGCCCGCCATGGGCGCAAGCACGACCGGCACGGGCAACTCGAAGTGGCCCAGGCGTAACGGCGGTGCGGTCAGCACGCGGGCAGACGCTCGGCCAGCCAACCGACGACGGCATCGAGGCCGATCCGCTCCTGCGCCATGGAGTCCCGTTCGCGCACCGTCACGGCGCGGTCATCGAAGGTGTCGAAGTCCACCGTGATGCAGTAGGGCGTGCCGATCTCGTCCTGCCGCCGGTAACGTCGGCCGATCGCCCCGGCGTCATCGAAGTCGACGTTCCAGCGGCCACGCAACTGCGCTGCCAGGTCTCGCGCCACCGGCGAGAGGTCGGCGTGACGACTCAGTGGCAGCACTGCGGCCTTGACAGGGGCGAGCCGCGGGTCGAAGCGCATGACGGTGCGCGAATCCACGCCGCCCTTGGCGTTGGGCGCCTCGTCGACGTCGTAGGCGTCGAGCAGGAACGCCAACACGCAGCGGGTCAGGCCCGCGGCCGGCTCGATCACGTAGGGCACCCAACGCTCGCCGCTGGCCTGGTCGAAGTACGACAGGTCGACGCCCGAGTGCTCCGAGTGTGTGCGCAGGTCGAAGTCGGTGCGGTTGGCGATGCCCTCGAGTTCGGCCCACTCCGAGCCGGCGAAGGTGAAGCGGTATTCGATGTCGACGGTGCGCTTGGAGTAGTGGGAGAGTTTCTCCTTGGGGTGCTCGTAGAAGCGCAGATTGTCCGGGTTCATGCCCAGATCGGTGTACCAGTCCCAGCGCTCCTTGAGCCAGTACTCGTGCCAGTCCTCGTCGGTGCCCGGCGGCACGAAGAACTCCATCTCCATCTGCTCGAACTCGCGGGTGCGGAAGGTGAAGTTGCCGGGTGTGATCTCGTTTCTGAACGCCTTGCCGATCTGCGCGACGCCAAACGGAAGGCGCATTCTCATCGTGTCGGCGATGTTCCGGAAGTTGACGAAGA
>JAUPKO010000250.1 GCA_030837395.1 Actinomycetota bacterium
ACCCGGGAAGATCAGGCTCCCGCCCGCTCCGCGTCCTGGACCGTGTCACCGCCGTCCGGGTCCGGGGTGCCCTCCTGCGCCGAGCTGAGGGGCCCGTCCTCGCCCAGGATCTCGTCACCGTTCCAGTGAGCCAGGTCCTCGGTGAGGACGGCGCGGACTCCGGTCTCGGCGTCGGACAGGCTGTACCCGGCGCTGACCAGCAGATCCAGCCATTCCGCTGCCCGCTGTGGGTCGGCCTGCCACCGCACGCGGTTGATGACGTCGACGAGGTTCGCCTCCAGGCAGACCAGGTACCGGCAGACCAGCACCCGGCTGGCCCTGTCCAGACCGGCCTGCCGCAGATCGGTGTCGGCCGGGATGCCGGCGAGGGTGTTCAGCCGGGTGATGTCCCGGTCGCTGAGCCGGAGGGCGTCGGGGTTGGTGGCAGCGGCCCGCAGCACCGTCAGCCACAGGGTCTTGGCGGCTTTGGCCGACCCGTAGGTCCGTGTCACGAACTGCCAGCGGACCTCCCCCGCCGTCACGAGGGCAGCCTTGCGGGCCTCGGCTGCCTCCCGCTCAGCCTGCTCCTCGGCGATCTCCTGCGGTGACCTGTAGTCGGTGAAGGTGGTGCGGGTATACCCACCGGCGTCCGGGTCCAGGCAGACGATCACCGTCCGGGACTCGTTGCTGGGGACCGGGCAGTCAACGAACGCCGCGAACCCCGGCAGGGTCTTGACCTTCTCGGGGTCGAGCGGGACTCCCCGGTCGTCCAGCAGGGTGTCCGCCTGGGCCTCCCTGCCGCGCGGGTAGCCGACCGGCTTCTTGATCACGAGGACGCCCGCGGCGGTGAGTTCGGCGGTCCGTGCGGCGATGGCCGCCTTACGCGCCAGTGAGGACCGCGCAGCGTGGATCTCGTGGCGGATGCCCCACGGTCCGACCCTCGTCTTGCCAAGGATCCTCGCCGCGACGTCGTCGGGCAGGTCGGCCAGGGCCGCGGCGTCGTCCAGGTCGAGGGCGCCGTTGTCGGCGGCCTGCAACGCGGCCTCGCGGGAGGACCCGGCCAGCCGTTGCACGGCCAGGGCGCCGCGGATGCGGTCGGGCGGCTGGACGACGGCGGCGGCGACCAAGCAGGGCACTTCCTGGAGGCCCACCTGTAGAGCGGCGGCGTGGCGGCGGTGTCCGGCGATGATCCGGAACCGTTGTGGTGCCGTCTCGTCGTCGGCGGCGGTGGTGTCCAGTTCGATGGGGACGACGAGCAGAGCCTGCAGCAGCCCGACGTTGCTGATTGAGGCGGCCAGGTCAGCGACGTCGAGGTTGGCGCGGGGGTTGGAGTCGTTGGGGACCAACTGGTGTGGGTCCAGCAGGCGCAGAGCGGTCATGAGGCGGGTGTCCTTCCCAGGAAGGGTTCGCGGGGACCCGCCCCGGACCCGGCACGAGGCGCCGGAAGGGGCGGGTCCTGACCCGCGGGCGCCCGGCCCGGCCGCCGACATGGGGGTGTCAAGGCGCGGCAGCCGGGGAGGATCTGTGCCCGAAGCCGAGGTTGCGCAGGGCAAGATGCTCCCCGCGCGCCTTGCGCCCCGTCGGCGGCGGTGGCCAGCCTGCGCCGGGCAGGACCCGCCGTCCGGGCACGTCTGGCGGCGGCGCGGTCACCGATGCCACCACGGGCGGTAGGGCTCGCCGCGAAGACCTGGCAGCCGACCCGCTGGGACAGCGGACTCGTGCCGGTGACCGGGCCGTGTGTCTGGGCGCCGGGGACCGGGTGGCGCCAGGCCTTCGGGACAGTGCTACAGGTGGGCGATGTAGTGGTAGTTGCCCGGGCCCACGGTGGCCTCCAGGGCGGCGACCACAGCGCGGGGGTTGTCGTCGGGGCCGGAGATGTAGAACGGCTGGCCGTCACGACCGAACCTGATCGGGCACGGCCCGGGCGGGACGCCGAGGTAGGGCGCGGTGTCGGCGAACTCCGGGTGGGGTTCGAACCCGAACGACCGTGCGTAGGCGACGGCGCCGTGGACCAAGTGCTGAGCGACCTCCAGCGGCACCGGTCGCGGCAGTTCGTCGAAGGCGCTGAAGAACCGGCGGGTGTGCTCGAGGAGCGCACTGGAGCTCATGGTCTGCGGGCCGGTGGTGTTCTTGACCCCCAGGCAGTAGACGTCGACCAGGTAGCCGCATGCGGTGACCCGGCTGGACCGGTCGGCCCGGGCGACCATCACGCCGGCCAGGCCGCTGATCGACGGGTCGTTCGCGCCGTCGGGGTCGAGGGCGGCCCAGTCCGGGACGTCGTCCAAGCCGAGCCCTGCGCTCCAGTAAGGGGTGATCCAGCAGCCCACCAGGTCCCGGTCGGCTGGCTCGGGCAACGTTCGTTCGGCGGCGGTCCGGTGGGAGCCGGCGACCTGGCGGACCAGCGGGGCGACCTCGGCCGGTCTCATACCCAGTTCGCGGGCGATCTGCTTGGCGGACAGGCCACGCCCGCGCAACTCACGGACGCGGGACAACAGCTCAGACTGGCTCACCGGCTGGACCACGGGGTCCATGATGTCGGATCTTGCCCGGCCGCCACGGCCAGATTGTCCGTATCCAGCCGAAACCCGTTGCGTTTGGGGTTGGTCTCCGCCGGGACCGCCAGACCCGCTTCCTGCAGGGCCCGGAACGCGGCGTAGGCGTCGTCGACACTGACGCCGGTCAGGTTCGCCGCGCCGGTCGGGGTCAGGTAGGCGACCGAACGGGTGTTGGGCGCGGGACGGAACTGCTCCCGCCGTCCGGGCCCGGTCCTGGTGGCCATCGCCGCGAACACCTGCAACCGGACAGGGTCGATCAGCGCGGCCATCATCGTGGCCGGATCGGGTGGGCTGCTCACCCACCCCATTCAACACTGCGGCTCAGCACCGCGACGCGGCCCGCGCGGCGGGCTCGGCGGGCTCGGCGGCACCGGACCGACGGTCTCGGCCTCCGAACTACGGTAGTTGCGATGTTCGCAACCTGCGGGGATGATGGGTCGTGGAGGTGGGGACGGTGGACGCGGTAGGGATGGGGACGCTGATCCGCCAGCTGCGGGAGGCGTCCGGGATGACACAGACGCAGTTGGGTGAGCGGCTGGGGCTGCGCAAGGACCAGGTGAGCAAGGTCGAGCACGGGGTGCGGCGGCTGGACATCGCCGAGATGGCGGCCGCGGCCGAGGCGTTGGGGACGACGTCGCGACGGCTGATGGGCCGCCCCGAGTCCGGGACGTTGACCCTGGCCGCTCGCCTGACTGCGGGGGCGTCACCCGATGGGTCGGCGGGCGGGCAGGTCGACGCGGTGACCGGCCGGGCTCGGCAACTGCTGGAGTTGGACCACCTGTTGGACGAGCTCGGCGCCCGGATCCCGCCCCGGGTCAGCGATCCCGCGAGCCAGGTCCTGGCCTGGGCACGGGCGTTGCCGGACTCGGCGTCCACCGCCCGGGCCAACCGGGACGGGCAGGAGCTGGCGGGCCGCACCCGCGCCGCCCTAGGGCTGGGCAGCGCTCCACTGGGCAGTCTGGCGGATCTGGCGGAACGCCACTTCGGGGTCGATGTCGAGTGCGGCCCGTTCGGGCCGGGGGTGTCCGGGATGTGCGTGCACGCCGGGCCGATCGCGTTGATCCTGGCCAACACCGAGCTCACGGCTGGGCATCTGCGGTTCACGTTGGCCCACGAGTTGGCCCATCACCTGCTGGGTGACCCCCGCGAGGTGGTCATCGAGGACGGCCTCGGGGGTGACGCTGTCCTGGAGCGGCGGGCGAACGCGGTCGCCGCGCACCAGCTGATGCCCCCCGACGAGCTGCGGCGTGTGGTCGCGGGCCGGGCGATCGGTGACGAGGTGCTGGCCGAGCTGATGCAGTACTTCCAGGTCAGCCTGGCCAGCCTGGTCAACCACCTGGCCGGCGTGAAGGTGATCGACTTCGGTCAGCGGCAGCCCCTGGCCGATCGGCCCGCGCGCCGGCTGGTCAACCAGCACGGCGACCCCGGCAAGGACGACCCCACCCGCGAGGGTCACGGCGTGCGTCCCCCGCTGCGGTTGCTGGCCTCGGCCCGCGCCGCGCACCGGCAGGGGCGCATCGGAGCCACCATCTTCGCGGCCCTGCTCGGCATCGCCGTCCACGAGGTCGCCTCCGACCTCGCCTCCGACGTCACCGCAGGTGGGACCGCCGTCGAGCACGATCAGGACACCGGTCACGGGCGTGATGCCGCGGCAGCCCCGGCGACCGGCCCAGATCCGGCGCCGCGCGGCGGCGACCCTGACGACCTGGTGGACGAGGCTGCGGCGGTGTTCGCGGACCTGTGAACGCGCAGTCGCAGGACCCGCAGCCGCCCCGCGCGCCCCGGTCGCCGTCCTCGGTGTCTGTCTCTGCCTCGTCGGGGGCCGGATCGTTGTGGGACACGGCTTCCCTGATCAGCCTGGTGTGCAGCCGGGTGGCCGTCACGTATGTGCGTGGCCCGGGCGTGCTGCGGGATCCGGGGTGGGCGTCGGCGATCCCGGGTGAGCTGCGGCGTCTGCACGCGTTGGACCCACCCACCGCCCATGCCGGGCAGGCCCAGCGGCTGGCCGTCAGTTGGCTCGGCACCCCGGTGCGGGAACTACCCGAGGAGGTCGACGCGATCTGGGACCTGCGTGACCGGATCGCAGCCGGCACCGGCCACCCGGACGAACACCTCGGTGAGGCCCAGAGCATCGTCCTGGCCCGCCGTCTCGGCGCGGTCCTGATCTCCGAGGACGCCGGGGCCAGGGCGGAGGCTCGGGTAGAGAAGGTCCGTAGCCTGAGCCTGTACGGGCTGCTGGGCGTGCACATGCACCGCGGGCTGCTCGGCCCCGACGTCGCCGCGACGATCGTCGCGGACCTGCACCGAGCAGGCCGCGGACCTCGACAGATATCCCTGCACCTGCCCGACCTGATCGCGACCGGGCATGTGGTGACGGCCTGACCCCGGACCGTCCCCGACGCCCGGACCGGCTCTGCGGGCCCTACCGGTCCGGTGACAGGTCCAGGTAGGCGGTCCTGGACGCCGGGGGCTGCCTTGCCCCGCAAGCCGCCGGTGGCACGCTGCCCGGGTCAGCACGCCCCGGGCACCCCCGGCAGCCGGGTCATCGGCCGCCGGGGTCGAGGAGGGCCGCGAAGGAGCTCGACCGCGCGGGATCGGTGAGCCTCGTGTCGTCGTGCTCCAGCTCGAGGTGTCGGCTCAGGCCTCGGCCTCGGGAGATCGGGCGAAGCGGCACTGGACGGCGACGCCGTAATGGTGGCCGTGGCAGGTGACGTCGGCGAGGGCGCGCCAGGCGTGGTGGCGGCCGATCCTGGCGCGGGCCTCGGCCACGAGCCAGTCGATCGCCGAGCCCTCCAGCGCCTCGTAGTGTTCGCCGCCGCGCATCAGTGGCA
>JAUPKO010000251.1 GCA_030837395.1 Actinomycetota bacterium
ACCAGAGAACCTGTCCGAAAGACTTGACACGGCACACCTCAGGGTGTGTCAGTCCTGCAGGATGTGGGGCCATCCTTGTGCCTGATTAGCGGCTGCGCTCACTGATTCTCCTCAGTGTGCCGAAACTCCGCGTTGACTGATGTGATGGAATTGCCGAGGGCGTCATCATGATCGGCAGTGCTTCTTTCAGACAGGTGGCCTAGCGGCTTGTTGGCGGCGAAGGTGTGGTGCTTGTCAGGCGGGGTCGATCTGGTGAACTTGGTAGTCCATGGCGTATCCACCAGCTGAGCCTTCACGAGTGCCAGGATTACAGATTTCGATCTTCTCTCCCTGGATGCGGAGTCGCAGCTGCGTCCCGCACTCCGGGCAGGACACGAACTGACAGTAATCTTCCGTGTGCAGGCTCGGGTCTCGCTGCGCGACCACGTTCACCGTGCCGACCGCAAACTGCTGTTGGACCGAGATTGTTGAAGTGCCGGGTACTCCGCCACCCAGGTTGTACCCCGAACCTGAGAGTAAATGTCCAATGTGGACAGTGCGTTGCGGCGATGTGCTCATCTCGGCTTGTTGGACCAACAGTTTGGGTGCCAGTTCCGGCCGCGACGCGAGGAGGAACCACAAGAAACCGGTGGGCTTCTCGATGAAGTCTGCCCAGCGGTGAGCCTTGTCGTCGCGCTGCCACTTCAGCGCCTGTCGGGATCCCGAGTAGTCGAAGCCTTCCTCGTCGACATCGGAGATGTCAGCGAAGTCGTACCGATCGGCGTGGTCACCGAGCTTGCCGTAGCGGCCCAGGTGCACGGCGGGCCATTTCTCGGCCACCAGCAGCGCCCTATCGGTGGCGAGTAACCCAGCCCACGAAACGATCAGCGGCACCTCATCTGGGGCCAGGTAACTCTCCCACCAATCCCGATGAGGAACATCACGCCAGTGGCACGCGCCGGTGCGGTCCCGGCTGACCGGGTGACGAACACCAATGAGCGCGGCATCAGGGTCCGTGAACACCCGATCGACCGACGTCTTGCCCGAGTCAGCGACATCGCTGGTCCACACACTGCCGTTCCAGTACCGGAAGTCGTGGCGATGACTTGGATCCGGATACCAGTTGGCATCGGAGGCTGGCGGTGTGTGTTGGCTGCTCATGACTCTGCCCTCCGTTGGGAGCGGCTAGGCGGGTATGCAGCGACAGCTTGCTGCCCACCTCAGTCCCAATCATGAAGTTACTCGGGAGCGCCGGACCAACGCAAGGGCCCAAAGTCCTCGGGGTCGGCGTCGTTGCCCGCAGCAAGTATGTGGCGGGAAGGAATGGGGTGAGACTGTTGAGCACGGCTTTGCAGGCTAAGTCGGTCAATTCCGGCGTTGGAAGCATCGAACTTGCGAGGCCATGTCTGATGCTGATGCACGGGCCCTATCGCGTCGCTGGCCACTATTTCGTCCATTTTCGGTCGGATTCAGCGGCCTGCTGATTCGGTCATGAGAGGGAGGCGGACTGACTCGGCGACGCAGAGCGGCGTGGTCACGGGGATGACGGCGAGGTCGGTGTCGATGCACGCCAAGCCAAATCGTGTCCCGAAGCGGGCTGGCTACCGGACTGATTTGGCCGACGACTGGGTCGCCGTCCACGAGCAGGCTCAGTGGTGCCTGATGTCAATCTGCCCGCGGGAGTGATCCATCCCTGTCCTTGTTGACAACTGCTCTGCGCGGTGCAAAGACTGGAATATGGGTGAGCATGAGGTGCCGCTCGAGCGACCGCAGTGCCCGAATTGCGGTCGCGAGGACATCGAGGACAAGACCGCGAGGGGGTCACGGAAGGTTGTCGGCTGGGTCGCTCTCGTTGTAGCGGGCTACGCCATCATCGGAGCGCTCGTCCTGATGGGCATGGGGATCTGGGGCGCGTTCACGGGTGGCGGCGCCATCTTCGGGTCGTTCTTCGTGCTCGCCGGGCTGATTTGCGCCGGCCTGGGGGTGAAGGTGTTGAGATTCGGGATGGAAAGGGTGCGTCCCGGGCCCCACCTGATGGTTTGTCGCGCCTGCCACCTGGTGTGGTCCGCCGGCGCCCAGACACCTACCGCTGAGCCCGGCAGTTCAACGCTTGGGTCACCACCAACTGGCGCTGAATCGAACTCACAATCTGAGGTCCACCAGGAATCGGTTCCACACCACGATTTCGGCACGGGGCCAATCGAAGGCGTTCAGGGTCTTCACGACTTCGTGCGGTCGACCCTGGGGGATCAAGTTGGTGACCCCGCAGCGTTGGAGGAGAAGCGAATCATGGCCGTGCGGGCCATCGGCAGCGCCGGTGTCGACGCCCGGGTAGCGGGCCGGACCGACTCCGCCGAATCCGTCAGTGCCCTCATCGATCTCCTCGACGTCGACACCGGCTACCTCGCGCCCGCAGCGTCGGCCAAGAAGACCATGCGACAGGCGGTGATCGAGGAACTCGCGCGATCGATGGATCCCGCGACCGTAGAGCCACTGATCAAGGCCCTCCGTGCCGAAAACGAGGGGGCGTCTGAGGCCATCGCGGCAAAGCGGAGTCTCTCGTGGAAGGACAAATCGGACGTGTTCGATCGGCAGTTCGCAATGGCGGACGCGAGGTGCAGAGTTGCCGCTCGGGCCTTGGGGCAACTCGGCGATCCGCGCGCCCTGGCGGCACTGACCGAGGTCGTCGAGAAGCAGAGTTTCGGTACGCGCAACGCGGCCAAGCACGCAATCGATCAGATCAACCAACGCCGATCCGCTGCGTGACCTCTCACCCACCCAGGCTCCTTGAACCTTTGCTGGCAGATACTTCGACTCGGAGAACCCGAACTGGGCCGGCTCCCTCGGCAGTGGCCGACCCACAGCCGCCAGATGAATGGTGGGGCGGACAGCCCATCACCCAGGACGCATAAGAGCGGGGCCTGTGGCTGGTGTCACCTGCTGGTTCTGCGCGTCGAGGTGGTGGCCATGGTGACGCTGCCCAGGAGGAGCAGGGCCAGACCGAGCGCGGCGATCAGTTGTGGTGGGGCAGCTGCACCGGTGGCGGCGAGTCGGCCAGTGGGGGTGTGGCAGGAAAGTGGGGCCAGAGCCGGGACGATATGGCCGCTGGCGGTGCCCGGAGCGCCGACGTGTCTTGGTGGAGCCAATCCAATTGTCGAGATGGCATGTGACGGCCCCTACTGCCAGGACATGGGCTGCATGTCCCCTGATGGTTCAGTCATAGGTGGGGCAACCGACGTCAGCGGACACACCCCATTTTCAGGCCTGAACGGGCCTACACGCGCGCAGACAAGTTACTAACCCGTGGATTCAGGTTCAAACGACTGCG
>JAUPKO010000252.1 GCA_030837395.1 Actinomycetota bacterium
AGATGTCCTACGCCTACTATCCAGCAGGCCCCGAGATGGAGCAGGCGGCCGAGCGTCAGTTCAATGCGCTCGCGGAGTTGCTGGCCGAGCCAGGCACCGACGCCCACTTCCTCCGCGAGTTGGCTGAGGTGTGGGCCGAACTGAACGTTGCCCATCCCTTCCGGGAGGGCAACACCCGCACCCAGGTTGTCTTCTTTTCCCAGGTTCTCGAGCATGTCGGCCTCGCACTTGACGCGGCCGCTCTCGGCCCTGGCGGCGCGCTCCGGGAGGAGTTCGTGGCGGCCCGCTTCCACTCGCAGGCGACCGGATCCAGCGCACGCCTCGCTGCCGTGCTGGCCTCGGCCACGGCACGACTCACGTCGTCCTAACCAGTCAGCACACGGCTCTCCCCCGTCGTCACCAGGCCGCGCGACGGCCCTCCCGGAGGTGCCAGCGACAGTCCCGCTCATCCCCTCAAGTCGATGGTGGAGGCTGCCGAGGCAGAAAGAGAGTCAGGTCTGCACTCGGGCAGTCGCGCGGAAACCGTTGCGGTAGAACGGGTTCGGTGAAGCACCGAGGCGGCGGGATCAGCTGGAGGACGAGATGTGCCCGGCGCGCGAAGCGGTTCGACGCCTACAGCGGCGTCTCGAGTCGGACTCACCCGGATTCACCCTGATCGAAGTCCTCGTAGTCATCACGATAGTCGGGATCCTTGCCGCCATTGCCATCTTCGTTGTCTACTCCCGGATCGGCGTAGCGCAGGATCAAGCCTCGAGGGTGATGGTGCAGAACTACGCCTATACCGCCCTTCAAGGAATCACTGAGAACCAGCAGTCCGCGCCGCTGGTGCAGGACGTCGCCGACCAGGCAAAATCCGGGGTCAGCATCAACTACAACAACGGGGCCGTCTCCTCCGGTCCGAAGGATGTCGTCGCAGTCGTGTCACAGGCCGCTGGCTATGCCACTGAATGGCAAGCGGCCGTGTTGACGCGCTCCGGCCGTTGCACGGTGGTGTCTGCTTCCGGCACGGGCGGCCTCACCCCGGCATCAACGATCAACGCTCCTGCGGGCGCCTGCCGCGCCGGCTACACCGGGACGTTGGTACTGGCGACCGGCGACTTCCAGACCCGCGTGGGCAACCCCTACAACGGCTCACTGGGATCCAACACGAATTGGTCTGGTTCAGCGCTGATGATGACGAACCCGGGGATGGTGCTCAGCAATCCCGGCGGTACGTCGCTGTCGAACGGATCCATCTCCGCAAACATCATGCTCGGGCCGACCAGCAACGGTGCCGGGATAGTCTTCCGGGCGAGCCAGGAGGCGAACGGAACCCTGTCGGGGTTCGTGTACCAGATCGATCCCGGCTACCTCACCAACGGTCAACCATCCATCCTGGTGCGTCAGTGGACGAGCGGCTCGGAGAACTGGAAGCCGGTGATGCGGGTGCAGTTGCCCGCCGGCGTCGACGTCCGGGCCACCAACAACCTGAAGATCGACCTGACCGGCGACAACTTTGTCGCCTACTTGAACGGCAACCAGGTAGGCAGGGGCACTTTGCCGGCGGGGTACACGGGCACCCAGGTCGGGGCACGCACCTGGAACCAATCAGTCAACGCGATCGACAAGATCTCGGTGACGCCCTGGGGGTAGGCCGGCTGCTGGGTGGCTCTGGGTGCCTCTGGGTGGCGGCGCTGGGCGAGGCCGGTGTGGGGTCGGTGTGGGGTCGGTCCGACCGGCTTCTCTGTCGTCCCGACCCCACACCGCGACGATCACTCGTCGTCGAGGGACTCCTCCACGATGACGGCGTTTCCGTCGGCGTCGACTACACCGGCCACCTCATCCACCACGACCAGGTTTCCGTCTTCGTCGGCAACCGCAGTGACCTCATCGAAGGCGGCGCTGCCATCTTCGGATTGGATCGTGATCAGCTCGTCAACGGCCAGCACATTGCCAACCGCGTCAACCGCCTCGGTGAGCTCGTCTGTGACGAGGTCGCCGTCCTCATTGACAAAGTCGGTCTCGCTGGACACGACTGTCAGTTCATCTTCATCGCTCATCCGGGTACCTCTCCAGTGCTAGTCGATCGGTGGGTGGACAGTGCTCCCGCAGCCTACCCGCGGAGACACTGCCACACCCGGTTCACAAGCGCCCGCCTCGTGGCCAGACCGTGCCGATCAGCGACGTGACTCACGGCCCGAGTGCAGCGACCGGACTCACCGCTTGCTGCTGGCGACGCAACGGGTGTCGCTGCACCATCGCCCGCTGTGCGGCGACCATCGCCACCAAACCCAGCGCGCAGGAGGGCAACTCGCCGATCACTAGGAAGACGAGCGACTCGTAGAAGGCAAGGCCCTTGGACAGCATGACGTTGTACCAGGCATCGCCGGCGAACAGCACCGCCCCTCCGGAGCCGAATATGACTCCCCACCGGGGCCACCCTCGCAGCAGCGCGAAACCGGCCCCGAGCAATGCGATCGTTTCCATCACGTCCAGCAGGTCCCAGGAGTAGGACCCGTTGTGCACGATCACGTGTTTGGGTCCGGCAGGACTCAGCCACACAATCAGCAGCAGCGCGGCCGCGCACGCCAACATGATGACCGCCAAGGCGCGGGCGAATGGGCGGCGCCAGACCCGTCGCTTCATCACATGCCAGAGCACCACGCCGCAGGTCACCACGGCGACCGCCGCGAGCCAGAACGGGACCGCGAAGCTCGGGGGCACGACCCGCCAACTGACCGGCACGGCGATCAGACCGTTGACGCCCAGCCCGCCCCAGAAGGTCATCGACGCCATTGCCAGCGGTCCCGACCATTCCGAACCAGCCGCCAGCGCCCAGGCAGTCGAGATCGCCAGCAGCAGAGCCGTCATCACCATCCCCGCCTTGGCCGGCCGCAGGTCGCCCGCCACCCCGAAATCCCCTTGCGTGATGGTCAGAAAGATGGTCCACGGGATGAGCACAACCCCGAGCGCGATCAGCAGATAGGGAGTCCAGGGCAGACGATGCACCTGGATGCGACGGCTGGTCGATTCAGCCGTGAGGTTCGGTCCGGGGTCTGGCTGGGGGTCCGGCCCGGGACTTGGTTCCACACGCCCGACGCTAGCCGAGCCGCCCCTCTCGCCGCCTGCGGGCCGGACTCATTGCCACCGTCGTCGATGACGCTGACAAAATCGACCTGTGGACGCTCCCGGCCCAGCACCCGACCCCCCAGGCATTCGCGGCAGGCTGGTCTTTCTGCCGGGCTTCATGACGGCACCTGGCAGTTACCGCGCCCTCCTGGCCCCCCTCCAGGACGCTGGCCTCGAGGTCTTGGTACCGCGTCTATATCGCCGGGGATGGCGTGCCCTCAGCGGCGGTTTGAGTGTTGCCGAGGAGGCGGTCCGAGCGTGCGAGCTCGTGACTTCGCTGCGGACCACCGGCATTTCCGGGCCGATCTGGCTTGGCGGCCATTCCCGAGGTGGGCAGGCCGCGTGGCGTTGCGCCGAACTGCTGGCAACCCGCGACCGTGCTGCCTTAGCACCACCCGCCCAACAGGCAGACAGCGCAGAACCGGCCCGTGTATGGGATGCGGCTGACCCGGTTGGGCGTGCGCACGGGCTTGTGCCGCTAGGGAGCCACGTGGTCGGTCGCGACTCGTCGGTCCTGTCCGGTCTGATCCTGGTCGACCCGGTCGACGGCTCCGGGCGGCGACCCTCAGGTCCCGACGCGTGCGCCCGACCTGCGTCCTTCGACCAACCGACCCTCATCATCGGTGCTGGCCGAGGTGGGGCGTGCGCGCCGGCCGCTGTGAACCACGGGGTCTTCGCCGCGGCCGCCCCCGCTGCCTCTCACATAGTCGTGGCCCAGCTTGGCCACGCTGACGTTCTCTGCGGGCCCGCGCTCACGGTCGGCCGAGCGCTGTGTGGCGGGGGCCCAGACCCGGCCGCTGCGCGGCTCCGCGTCAGCGCTCTGATGCTCGCCGCGATAGCTTCCGCACAATCTGCTGGGTAGCTACCGATCCGCCGGGCCCAGTTGCGTCAGAGTGTGCGTTCAGTGTGGATATTCCGCACTCAACGCACACTGGGGCGAGATCGTCGCCGCCCTGCATCCGCCACCCGCCACCCTGCACCCGTAGGGAAAGGAGCCGACAGGCGGCACCCGACGCCACAGGGCTCAGCCGACCCGTTGACCCAGCCAACTGACGAGTTCATCGCGCGGCATGGGTCGGGCCAACAGGTATCCCTGCACCAAGTCAACGCCCAATTCGGTGAGGGACTGGCCTTGCTCAGTTGTCTCCACGCCCTCCGCGACAACGGTGAATCCCATCGCGTCGGACAGCGACACCACCGCCCGGACCAGATCGCGCTTCGCATTGCCGTCCCGATCAAAGACGAGTTCCCGCGCCAGCTTCACGCCAGTGACCGGCAACTGCTCCAGGTACGAGAGGTTCGACCAGCCGGTGCCGAAGTCGTCGATCCAGACGGCCATTCCGGCATCGCGCAGCCGGGTCAGGTGACCGCTGGCCTGCGCTGGCATCAGCGATCGCTCGCTCACCTCGATGATGATGGCGGAGTTGGGCAGTCCGGCGGCAGCAACCGCCTGCGTGAGCCAACCTTCGAAGTCGCCGTCCACCATCGCCGCTGCGTGCATGTTGAAGGCCACCTTCAGGTCCGCCTGCACTTCCCGCATCGCAGCTACCTGTGCGAGCGCACTGGGCAGCAGGGTGGTCATGATCCTGGTCAACTCGCCCAGGGACTCTGCCACCGGGATGAATGCGTCCGGTGTCGCATACGCGCCGCCGGCATCCCACCTCATCAGCGCCTCCACCGCGACGACGTGATTGCGCGGGACATCGATCACGGGTTGGAAGTCGAATCGGAACTGCTGATTCCGGGCGGCCTCAGTCACTGCGGTCGCCTCGGCGAGCCGACGCACCGCCACCTCTTTGAGCTCAGCTTGGTAGAGCGCGATGCCACCCTTTCCGCGCTCCCGGGCGTTGTACAGCGCCAGGTCCGCGGCCTGCAGGAGGAGATCGCCCGTGCTCTGCTCGACATCGACTACAGCCACTCCGCAGGATGCACGGACAACGATTTCGACACCCTCGACGACCACCGGCGTGCGGAGACTATCCAACAGAGACTGCGCGACGGTCATGGCGTCCTCCGGGTCGGTCGGCCGCATCACCACCGCAAATTCGTCACCCCCCAGCCGCACCACTGTCCCGCGCTGCCCCGCCGCCAGCGCGAACCGCTCCCCCAGCCCGATCAGCAGTTGATCGCCGAACGGGTGGCCCAGTGAGTCGTTGACCATCTTGAAGTCGTCGATGTCGATGAAGGCGACGCCG
>JAUPKO010000024.1 GCA_030837395.1 Actinomycetota bacterium
CGGCGTCGCGGACAGGCCAAGGCGCTTTTCGGCGTCGATGGTAAGGACTTTCCCATAGCTGGCCGCGCCGTAGCGGTGCACTTCGTCACCGACAAGCAGGAGCCCGCTGGCGCGTCGGGCCTGGTTGATGAACAGCTCCGAAGATGCAGTAGGGGCGACAGCCACAACGACGCGGCTCGACCCAGGTTGAGTGAGCCAGTCAACCAGTCGCACCTTCCAGTCGGTCTGTCCGGCTCCCGCCAGGTGCACGCGCCGGCCGGAGCCTTTGAGCTCGACTTTGAGCTGTTCCTCCCACTGCCCGGCGACGAGTTCGGTTGGTGCCACCACGAGGACGGGCCCGTCGTGCTCGCTGATGGCCCGGATTCCGGTGACCGTCTTGCCAGAGCCGGTGGCGTGGGCAAGGATTCCGCGGGAGCCGTTGTCCCGCCAGGCCGCCAGCCCGCGGGTTTGTTGCTTGCGGAGCTTGCGGCCGCCGTCGGAGGACCGGCTGCTGGCCCGTCGCTGAAGGGCTTCCTGTTCCTGGACCAGTTCCTGCCAGTCCACTCTGGACGCTTCCTGCCTTAGCAGGCGCGTCAGTCCGGCGGGCAGATGGTCGACTTCCACACCGGCGGATTTGCCCTGCCAAAGCTGGTCGAAGCGGCGTCGGGCGTGGGCGACCCGGTCGGCGTCGCGTCCGCCCAGCCACGACGGCCAGGCGTCGATGGACTCCACGTTCCCACCTCGGCTCAGCCCAAGAAAGGTCTCATTCGCCGAGCCGCGGAACCCCAGAGCCTCGCCCGTGGCGTCGGCGAAAACTCCGACTTTGTCGTGGAACATGGCCCGGCTGCTGCTGCTCGCATTCGGATGCACTGTGGCCAGCCGAACGTCCAGGATCCCTTCCGAGATGAGGGCTGCGAGCACGAGAGCGGGGTTGCGCAACTCGGGTGCATCAAGCAGAGCAGTGAATTCGCGGGACAGTTCCAGTGCGAGTTCGGAATCGTCACGGGCCTGATAGCCCAGCCGGATGGAACCCCCATCCGGGTCGGTGATAACCGGCGAGCACAGAAGCCGGAGGCGCCCTCCGCGGGCCGCGAAGGCGCGAAGCCCGCGCCAGTAGAGGATGAAGGCGCCACTGGAGAAGTAGCCGGTGATCCGGTCGTAGCGCATGGCGCCGGACATGGCCGGTTCGTAGAAGTCAACGGCGAGGTCGTCGACGTCGGAGGCGTATTCGGTCTTCGGCGTCCAGGTGCCACCTGCCCAGCCTTGCCGCGGAGTCATTATGCCCGCCTTCCTGCGACGAGCCGTTCGATTGTCAGGTTCAGGCGGCGCGCGACGGCGGCTTCGAGGTGGCTGGCAGTGCACGCGACCACGACTTCGTCGACCTGACCTCGTAGGTGCCGTGTCTCCTCTGCGATGCCCTGGGCCATGGCTTCCAAGATCGTGCTGCGGGACACCTGCACATTTCGGGACCACACGATGCCTGTGCCCTGGTCGTAGATGCCCGCGTCCCAAAGAATGAATGCACCCAGGTTCGGCTCGTATCCGGCCAAGAGGGGCCATCCGTCGTTCGACCAGTCCAGGTGGCCGGGCTCGCGGGCGGGGGCTAGTCCCGTTACCTGGATGCGGAAGGTCCCTTCTTTGCGTTCGGATTCCGGAGCGGTTGCGCGATACAGGTACACCCTCAACGTCTTCGGTAGCGGGCTGCCGCAGTCGAGGGTGAGAGGGCGTACGGCGATGGCGTCCGGGTCGTGGTGCTCGCGGTCGCCGAGTGCATCAGCGAACGCCTTATGGGCGTCCTGGGTGTCGCCGCTGACGCGGCTTGCCGCGCGCGCCACAGGAGCCTGCTGGGTCATGTCTCCCAGCTTGACGTACGGGTACGTCATTTTGACGTCCGAAGGCGTATTGCTTCCCAGTCCACGAAGGGAAACAGCGCCGAGGTCGGGCCTTTCGCCTACCGGCCGCCGGCCGCCGGCCATCCACTCCATCTGCGAAGGGCGTGGCAATGTGTAAGGCCTCTCGTGGCCGCCGTTCAGGTGTCACTTTGGCGCAGAAGATGACAAATTCTTCCATACAATCCCGGTGGCGCCTTCGCAGCCGGCTTCGGCCACCGTATGCCGAGCAGCGCGACAGAGCCATGGAAGTTGGGGCTGCTGGTGAGCCGTCCGTAACGCGTCGAGCTCGTAAGGACGGCCCCCGGTACCTGCCCCGGATTCGGTCAAATCCTGTGAGGGGCCTGAACCCGTCGCTCGACCCAAGCAGGTGGGTCTGACCCTCAAACCTGCCGCCGCGGCTCCGAGGTTCAACGTTTACGTCGCGTTGTCGACCAATCGCAGTCGTGCCGCGGGAGACAGCGTCCCCGGCCCACCCCAGGTTGCAGAATCACCTTCAGCCGACTTGCTCACGCCCGCAGGAGAACGACGGCTCCGTCGAGGCGCCGTTGGATAACTGACATGGTGGACAACAGGTCCAAAGCATCCAGCTCGGTGCCTGCGAATGGGAGGGACTGACCATGTAGCCTCCGTGGGTTTCTGAGCCACCTCAATACGGAGGGTGCCCGAAACACCACGCCAAAGCACTTGACCTCGGCCCCTTGTGGGCCTGCCTCATGATTATATGAGACTTGAATGGTGCCGCCTTGAGGGTTACGGTGCGCCAGCATTGCGACCTCGGAGGACTATTGGCCGGCCCGACGACTCGGATGCAGGACGCAGCACGCCTGCTAATGCTCATCAACGAGGCCGCTGAGGACATCACCGATGCCGACACCGCTGGCGACCCGGCGCTCGAGACAGCGATTGGCGTCGTCCGCACACAGGTGCGACTGCAGAAGCTGGACTTCTGGGTTCGCAACCCAGACTACCTTGCGAACGAACTGCTCAGCGACTACGAGAACGGCGACCACGACCCTGTTCTTCTGCAGCTCGCAGGAGAGATTCTCGACAGCGAAGAGCCGGAGCTGCGGCGATACCCGATGCTGCGCTACATGTTCGGTGCATACGAGGACCTTGAAGACGCTCTAGCAGTGCTTAGGCAGGCCGACCTAGTCGTCAGGAGGAAGAAGGGGCGACCAGGTCACGTCGTCCAGACGAACTTCTTCCTGCTTCGGGCGGGCCGGGACACGGTCAAACTCATCCGGACCGATTACAAGGAGTTGGCTTGGTACTCGACAAGGTCAGCGTTGGTTGTCGAGCTGGCCGGCGGCCAGGGTGCGACGCAACTGAAGGACCGGCAGTACATCCAGGAGGAATACTTGAACACCCCCTACGGTGTGCGTATCCCGCCCATCGCCGAACGCGCACGCACGAGGCTGACAGGCCTCCGGACTGGGTTGACGGGTGAGTCGGAGTGAGCGTCCCTAGCCCAGAAGTGCTGACTGCGACCATCGCTGCGAAAGCAAGGGTCGACCCAAGGATCGTCGGCACTGTGCTGAAAGCCCAAGGGGTGTCGCTGGTGCCGGTGCCGCCGACAACCAGGTCACTGGACATTCGCCGCCTCTGCTTGTCTGGCACACGGGTGAACACAGTGTGGGACGGTCCTTTCGAGAAGTCGTTTGAGTTCTCGGCTGGTGTGACGGCACTCATCACAGACCAGAACCTTCGAGGGAAGTCGACGGTTCTTGAGCTCATCAGTTGGGCACTTCGTGGGTCTCCGCGTCGGCTGCGTGATGACGTTCAGCCCTGGTTTTCGCGCATCGTTTTGGAGTACTCGGTGAACGGCATCCCGATGGCAGTTGTGATGAGGAAGGATGCCTCTGGCATGGTCGTGGACATCCTCCGTAGCTCTGACGCCAGCGTGTTGTCGGCGTACCTGGCGGGTGAGGATGTGCCCGCAAGTTCAGTGCACGTCGTTGCCGGAGGTTTGGCGGAAGCTGCGTTCAATGCTCAGCAGCAAGAGCTGATGCTGTCGATGCTGCAACTCGAGCCCATTACCAACTTCCAGACACGTCAGGGCAGCGACCAGGGTGACCTCCGGGAGAACGGTTGGCCCGCTTACTTCGGTGGGGTGTACCTCCCTCAGGCGTCATCGGATGCACTTTTCGGGGACACCGTCTTCGCAGCCCTACCGGCTCGAATCTTGCAGCTGTTCTGCAACGTGCCGCTGATGAGCTCCCAGATTCGGCTCAAAACGATGGGAAAGCTCCGACGCCAGGACGAAGAGAATCAGCACCGTCGGCTTGTCGAGGACGCTGACGCACGCGCCAGCGAACGCGTTGAACTGCTAACGGAGCTTGAGGAGGTCACCGCAAAGCTTGCGGAGCTACCTTCGGAGTCCGGCCGGACCTACGCCGTGATCGCCGACGAACTGGGGAAGGCAGAGAGGACTCTCGAATCCCAATCCTCCGCAAGTCGCGGGGCGACCGCGACGTTAGAGGAGGCGAAGGCGGCTCGGCAGGCCGAGGAGCTACGTGTGAACAGCGTCCGCGAAACCGAACTGGCTGTGCTGCTCTTTCAGGGCTTGACGCCCAAGCACTGTCCTCGCTGCGAGCAGGAGATTGAGCGGCAGCGAACCGTGAAGGAAGACACCGACCACGAGTGTTCGGTGTGTACGAAACCGTTCCCAGGAGCCGACGCTGACACCGGAGACGAGGGCGAAGTCGAGGAAGTTGTCGATGCACTCGAGGCCCTGGGGTCAGCTGAGGAAGCAGCTCGCGACTCTGCCCTCGCGGCCTCCGCAGCGCTGGTTGAAGCACGCGGCGAGGTCGAGCGCCTTGCGGTGGAGCTGGCCGGTGCGAGCAGGTCGGACGAGTTCACGAGCCGGCTGAAGTTGCAGTTGGAGAAAGCTCGTCTCGAAGGTCGAGTTGCTGGTGTGCCCGAGCGGCCGACCGAATTGCAGCGATCTGAGTCGCTACGGGTCATCGAGGCCGCAGCTGAGGTGCTGAACCGAGTCACAGGCGAGGCTGCGAAGAAGGTGTTTGAGGATCTGAACGCAGAGATTCTGGATCTTGGTCGGAAGTTCGGCATCAACAACTTGGAAAGCATCGCACTGAACCGCCAGGGCGGGATGGATGTGACGACCGCCGGGGTGAAGGTTCCCTTTACTCGGACGACTGGTGGTGAGCGCCTGCGTCTGCGGGTCGCGACCGTTGTGGCGCTTCTCAGGATCGGTGCCCGCGCTGGAGTCGGGTCCCATCCGGGCCTTCTCCTTCTGGACTCGCCTGGATCGGATGAGCTGACGGTGCACGACGAGGCGACTCTTCTGGAAGAGCTGGATTCGTTGAAGACGGAACTGCCCGGACTTCAAGTTGTCATCGCGTCGGCGGAGCCTGCGGCTGTACAAGGGCACGTTCCAGAGGAGAACGTCTACTCGAGCCTTGACGGGACACCGTTGTGGTAATCGGGCTCGGCGGTCCGGCCTGTTGGCGTGGGGTTGATGGTCGGGCACGGTAGGTCGGAGGTGTGTGGTTCGGTACGAGTGTGAGGAGGTCAGGTTATGCCGCTGCTGGACGTGCTGTCCGAGCTTTGCGTGCCCGACTCGTCTAGTCCCGACGATCTGGCGGCGTTCGGAGACGACCTCTTTGCGCGGGCGAACAAAGCCGACCTGGAAGACGCCGGTGCCGTCAGTGAGGCGGCCCGCGAGTGTGCACCTGAGTTCGTCGCGCTCGCCGAGGCCGCCGCGCGCGCCGATGATGCTCATGCCGATGGGCTCCTGAATGCGGCAGCTGTAGCACTTCCGAAGCTCCGAAATCTCGTCTTCCTCGACGCCGCGGATGTCGCGCTCGCTTCCCCCCAATTCCTGTCGGCGCAAGGGCACCCCCTGGCGAGCGGCCTCGCCGAAAGGATCCGCCTCACCCGGGCGAACGAGGGTACTCAAGCCTTTGCATACCTGGAAGCGCTGACGCGCCTCGGTCTGATCCAGGATACGGCGCGGTTTGCTGCACTTGGCGCCATGTCGTCTGTGACCCTCGACGACGCAGCAGAGTTCTTGGAACGACTTCCCAAACTCGTGGGTCTGGCCTTCGATCAATGGCGCGAAGAGGTCCTCGAATCGCTGCTGCATAAGTTGACGGAGCATCCGGAGGCGCGCGCCGACGCTCTGTTCGAACTAGGCCTGGCCCGCCTACGCGCCGCGCTCGAGGAGTCAAGCCTCGCACTGGTACTGCGAGGCATCGGGACGGCCCTAGACCGGTTCACCGCGGCAGAAGCGCTCGAGGAGGCCCGCGACGACGCCACGGTCTATCGGTGCGCCCTTCAGATACTCGTCGCGTTTGCTCAGGCGCCGAACAGGACAGCCGAACTCCCCGACGGGACGATGGACGAACTGGTGGCAGCCATGAATCACCGTGCCATGTTCACCTCGCGAGCCGTGCTTGGCCGATGGGCGATGCCACGTCGTCAGGCTGAGGCAGAGTGGTGCACCCTCGCAGGGACACTCCGTGCGGCCACGGGGCCTCTCGAACAAGCGTCCTGGCTCACTCCGATCGAGACGCTCTCCCGGGTCCTCGCCGCATATCAGGCGTCGCGATCAGTCACAGTGATGTCGTCGGTCGGCCTTCGGGTCGTCCTTGAGCCAACCGTCAAGGCTGCCTTCCTGCGCAGCGAGGGCCTCCTCGAACATCTCCGAGCATCTGTCGATGCGGGAGAGGTCGCGGAACACGAGTTGGAAGCAGCCCAGCAACTTGTGAACGAGTTGTCCACGGAAGTCAGCACGGAAGGTGGTGGTGACCTGGGAAAAGTCCTGGCGGCAGTGCCCGCGTTGGCCGCCGAGATGGAA
>JAUPKO010000253.1 GCA_030837395.1 Actinomycetota bacterium
ATCCAAGGCGGTTATGTGGCCGTCGCGCGCGATCTGGCCGTCGTGTCGGCGATCACCGACCGGCTCATGGTGCTGCTGACAGCGATCGGCCTGGCGGTGATCGCACTCAGCGCCGGCGGCGCGTTCATCCTCGTGCGGCGCAGCCTGCGACCCCTGGCCGAGGTCGAAGCCGCCGCCGGTGCCATCGCGGCCGGCGACCTCTCCCGCCGAGTCCCGCAGTCCGACCCGCGCACCGAGGTCGGCCAGATGTCCGCGGCTCTGAACTCCATGCTCGGCCGACTCGAGGACGCCTTCGAAGCCCGGGCCGAAGCCCTGGCCGATTCCCGCGAATCCGAGGCACGGATGCGGGCCTTTGTGGCCGACGCCTCCCACGAGTTACGCACGCCGTTGACCGCGGTGAGCGGGTATGCCGAGTTGTACCGCCAGGGCGCCGTGCCAGCCGCAGACGTCGCGCCCACCTTCGCGCGGATCGAGCGCGAATCCGAGCGGATGTCCGGTCTCGTGGACGACCTCCTGCTGCTGGCCCGCCTGGACCAGCAGCGACCGCTGGAACGCAGGCCGGTGGACCTGCTGGCGCTGGCCACGGCCGACGTCGGCGCGGCCCGCGCCTCCCACCCCGACCGCCAGGTGACGGTCACCGCCCTGGCCGGCGACACCGCACCTGAGGTGATCGGCGATGAGGATCGGTTGGCGCAGGTGATCCGCAACCTCACCACCAACGCCCTGCGCTACAGCGATGGACCGGTATCGGTGCAGGTCGGCGCCGACGGCGACGTGGTGACGATCCGCGTAGTCGATCACGGCCCGGGCATCCCGCAGGCGGACAAGCAGGCGATCTTCGAACGGTTCTACCGCGGCGACGCCGCGCGCTCGCGCGAGTCCGGCGGCACCGGCCTGGGTCTGAGCATCGTGGCGGCCATCGTGGCAGCGCACCAGGGCTCGGTGGCGGTCACCGATACCCCCGGCGGCGGCGCCAGCGTGACCGTCACCCTGCCCACCCGACCCGCCTAGTCCCAGAGCACCCGGATGCCGGTGTCGACGCCAGCGGGGCTCACCGGGTCCGCCGACGCCAACAGGCCCGCACCCGCGGGGTTCTTGGTGTAGAGCGGCTCGGTATCGGCGATGCGCTCGCGCCAGGCAGCGGTGAACGGCACCAACGCCTCTGCCCGGGCACCGAACACTGCGGGCACTGCGTGGCAGACCAGGGGGACGTCGAGGGCGCCTTTGGCGGCCGAGCGAGCCAACCGCACCTGTCCTGCCCGATCGGGCGGCAGCGGCGGTAGGACCGGCCTGGCGATCACGTAGCGGGGCTGGCCCGGTTCGCTGACCACCTCGTCGAGCGCAGCCGCGAAGGCCTCCGCAGCCGGCCCGGGCAGGTCCACGGTCGTGATGCCGTCGCGCAGCTGCATCCGCACCCTGGACGCCGGCTGGCCCAGCGCCTCAGCCACCACCGATGCGTAGGTGGTGATGCCCGGCTCGTCCGCGGCGATCCGGTAGGCCTCAATCGCCCGATCCGCCGCCGCCCGCCGTCCGACAATCGCCACCACCACCGCCGCGCCGACAGCCAGCAGCGCCAGCACCGCGGTGGCCACCCCCGTGCCAGCCAGCACTGTGACAAGACCCAGCAGCACGGCCACCCCGGCGAGCAGCGCCACCGCACCCGCCATGGGCGCCGCCAGCCGAGCCACATTGCGCGACAGTCCACCGACGGCCGGCAAGGCTGCGACGCGTCCGACAGGTTCCGCGGATGCCGCCTGCCCGGGGCGCCTGGGCGACACGGCGGACACCCCGCCCGCGACACCGGCCGCCGGGACCACCTGCACCGACGGCGTCACCAGATCGCGGAAGGGCTCACCGACGCGCCAGGCTGCCAGCGTCTCGGAGCGCTGCTCGGCACGTGCGAGCATCGCCGCGTTGAAGGTGTCGAACCGGTCCGACGCGGGCGGGTGGTAGGGGGAGAGTTCAGCATCGATGTGGCTCACACCGGCCACCACCTGCTGTTCGTCGTTGAGGCCGAAGTAGCCCTCGTGTTTGCGCACGAGCCGGTCGTAGTCCGCCCAACCGTGCAGGTGGTCATCGGCCACGCACACGACCGACCAGGTGTGGGCGACTTTGTCCGACCACGTCGGATCCAGGCGCAACGACCGTCCCCGGACCTGCACCACCGAGGTGGCGGTGGTGGCTGAGGTGAGGTCCACCACAGTCGTCACCGATTGCGCGTCCCAACCCTCCCCCAGCAGCCCCCGAGTGCCCACCAGCACCGACACCGCACCGTTGTCCAGCAGGTCGGTCACCAGCGGCACCCACTGCCGTGGCGTCCAACCGGTGGGACCTGTCCAGCCAGGCCGCCTGGCGGCGGCTGCGCTGTCGCCGTCGACGAGCCCCTCGCCGAAGAACGTCAGCGTGCCGTCGGTGCGCCAGGGCAGATCGGGGCGGGCCGCACGCAGGATCGCCGCCCCGCGGGCGCTGGCCGCCACCGTCCGTCCCGTGACCAGCACCACCCCGCGTGAGGCCAATCGGGAGTCCCCGGCCAACCGGCGCGCCACGGCGATCGCTGAGCCAGCCTCGGGTTCGATCACGCCGGTCAGGTTGGCCGGCACAGTGGCGGTGGCCCGTTCGTGGTCGGTGATCACCAGCGCCCGCATGCGGTTGGCCAGGTTCGCCGATTCCGCAGCGACGATCTCCACCGCGGCGCGGGTCTTGGCATCGCTTCGTGCGACCACCCGGTCCACCGGGGAGCGACCGTGCACGACGCCCTTGGCCGTGAGGGTGAACCCCAGCGCCGGCAGCGCCGCCTTCAACTGCGCCAACGCTTTGGCGTCGCCGGGCGTGGGCGAATCGCGTAGCACCTCGTCGGCGTATTCGCCGATCAACTGGGCCCAATCGTCGGGCTGCGGTGGTTGTCGGTAGGCCTCCAGCAGCCGCGCCCCCGCGGGGGCGTCGACCAACCCCTCGAAGTGGCTGCGCATGATGGCCGACGCGAGCCGCGGTCGGCTGGCTTCGAACTGGCGCCACTCCCCCGCCGAGAGTCGTTGCACGTAGAAGTCGAGCCAGGTGAAGAAGTCCGTCGAGGCGAACCCCGGCGCGGTGATGTCATTGCGCAGTTCGCGGAATCGTTCAGCATCCTCGGCCAGCCAGTCGCGCTCTTGCGCCGTGGGGCGGCACAACCAGGCGAGTTCGGCGTAGGGGGCGAGATATCCCTGTTTGATCAACGCCGGGGTGGAGGCTTCGAACACGGGCGGGCCGAGCAGACGGGCGGCGAGATCGGCCTCGGACCGGGTCAAGGCGCGGGCCGGGGTGGCCGTCAGCCCGATCACCCGCACCTGCGGCAAGCTGGCCAACACCTCGGACAGCAACTCGCCCCAAACTGCGAGCAGGTGATGGCACTCATCGAGGATCAGCGTGGCGGGGCCGAGCTCGGCCAGCCTGTCGAACACGGCCCTGGCGGCCTCGGACAGTCGCCCGAGGTGGCCGGCCACCTGCACACCATCCTCGTCGACCTCCGCGTCCGAGTCGAACGTCGCCACCGACTGGTAGGTCAGGCTCGTCAGGTCGGCGGTGAGGGCGCGGGAGGTTCCCATCGTCGGGGAGTCGGGGTCGTCGTCGGCGTTGAAGAACTGGCGCCACGCGCGCACCCACTGGCCCTGGATAGCCGTGTTGGGGCTCAGGATCAGCGTCGGCGAACCCAGCCGGGCGGCGGCCGCCAGACCGACCAGCGTCTTGCCCGACCCAGGCGGTAGCACCACCTGCGCCCTAAGATCGGAAG
>JAUPKO010000254.1 GCA_030837395.1 Actinomycetota bacterium
CGGCAAGGCGTACTACTTGCCCCGGAAGGGCAAGCGTCCGCGTCCGCTCGCCAGAGTGGTCCGCAAGCGTGCTGTCGACTCCGGCAGGAAGTCCGGACTCGGACCAGTTCGCGGAGGCGTTCCTTTCGGGCCAATTCGCGCTCCCTTCCACCCAGACGACATCCTCGCGAGAAGAAAGCAGACTCTCGGCCGCCGCCATAGATGGAGTGGCGCCGCCTATCTGGGCCGAATGTGTCCAGTCCACATGGCGCCATCCCAATAGTGAAGTTGGTGGGGCGCGCGGTCGTCTGGATACCAGCCTGGTGGTGGCAGCGACTGGGGAGCGGGCGGACTCTTCGACTGGGGATTCCTTCTGGCTGCGCTGCGCACCTTCGATGCCGAGTCATCGGCGAGCCGCACGAGGGCGTCCCGCGGTGTGTTGCCGTTCCGCGCCGCGGACAACCGCACCAGGGTGGCCGGGTCGGCGGCCAGGATTCGCAACACATCCGGAGGGCACGCGGAATTGTCTGCAACGTTGCGCCGCACATTCGCTTCCCCGTCCCCGGCCAATACTCGGAGCAACTCGGGTGATGCGCCCTCCTCTCCGGCGGCCCGGAAGCGCAGCCAGACGTCGGGGCTGGTCGCAATGTCGGAGTGGCTGAGCGGGGAGGCTTCGGTGCTCGGTGGGGCTCCTGATGCCGGGTGAGTGTCCGACGGAACGGCGGACCTCACCGTCGGATCGCGATCGTCGGCGAGAATCACCAGCAGGTCTGGCGGGGTGGTGGGGTTGCCGGCGACTATCCGGCGGGTCGGAACGTGCCGGTTCTGCGCAAGCGCGGCCAGCGACTCCGGGGGAGTATGCGCGTTGGCCGCGGTCTCGTTTCTTACCCCGGTGTCGTCATCCGTGGCGAGGGAGGCCAGGACGTCAGGCGGCGTGCGCGGATCGGCCGCGACGCGGCTTCGGACCTTGTGATCGCTGTCGTGCGCGAGGGTACGCAGGACGTCTGGGGGGAGCGTGGGATTGCCCAGCAGGGCCGCACGCACGCTGCTAGCGGGCGACGCTGTCAGCTGCCGCAGCACATGAGTGGCTGTCCCGGGATTGCCCGCAACGGCCGCCTGAACTCGCTCATGCGCGCTCGAGGCAAGTTGGCGTAGAAGTTCGGTGGGAGTCGACGGATTCCCAGCTATCCGGGTCAGGACGTCGTCGCTGGGGCCGTTCGCCGCAACGGCCGCAAGGACGTCAGGGGGCGTCGCGGGGTTGCCCGCCACCTTGAGACGGATGGCAGGATCGCTATGGCCTGCGAGTGCTCGCAGCACGGCCGCCGGGCTGCTTGGGTTGGTCGCAACCGCGGAGACGACGTCGACGGCGGGATCATGCTCGAGCCTCTCCAGGGCCTCCGGCGGCGAGCTCTGGTTGCGGCCTGCCCCTGCGCGGACATCGGCGGCCCCGTCGGACACGAGAACATCGAGGACGTCCGGTGGCGTTGCCGGATGGCTGGCCACGGCCTGCCTGATGCGGTTGTCGACGTCCATGGATAGGGCTCGCAGAACGTCGACCGTTGCGTTGGGGTTGCCCGCGGTCCATCGGCGAACGTCAGGTACCGGATCCCGCGCCAGGCCGAACATGATGTTTGCCGGGGTACCCGGGTTGCCGGCGACCAGGCACCGTTGGGCGTCGAAGGGTTCCATCGCGAGGGCCGCGAGGGCGGCACCGTTGAGGTTTCCGCCGTTTGCGGCCAGCTCGGCGACGACATACTCGGGGCATTTCGGATTGGCGCTGACCGCACTTCGAACTGCCGCGTGGGGATCGGCTGCCTGGCCCCGAAGGATGCCTGCCGGTGTCGCATCGTTGCCGGCCACGGCTCGGCGTACGGGCACGGCAATGTCGGCCGCGAGGAACGCCAGCACGCCTGGTGGACAGTTGACGTTTCCCGCCACGAGGCGCCGGATGTCTTCCTCGACATCGCCAGCCAGCCTGGCCAAACCCTGCGGTTTGAGGTCGTGACGGGAGGCCATCTTCAGCCGTACCTGCCGATCCTCGTCGCCGACCAGTTGGCCCATAAGTTCCGGCGGCAGATCGTCCCGGCCCGCCACCCAGTGACGCACTGCAGGCTCGGCGTCGGCGGCAAGAATCGACACGAGATCAGGCGGTGTGATCCGGTTACTGGCGACGGCTGCGCGCACAGTCGGCTCGCGATCTCCGGTGAGTCTCTGGAGCGCGTCCGAGGGACAGTTGCGGTTGAGGGCAACCGCCCAGCGGACATCCGCATCCCCGTCGCTTGCGAGTGTTCGCATGACGTCCAATGGGGTTTCGACTCGTTGTCCCACAAGGGTGCGAACCCAGACGTCCGGCTCGCGCGAGAGTTCTCGCAGCACCCCGATCGGAGGTGTCACGTCGGCGTCGAGCCAGTCCTCCGCCTCGGTGTCGAGCCACTCCTCGACCGTTGACGTCGGAGCCAGAAGTGGAGTAGCACGCAGCGGCGGCGCATCGACGTCGATGGACGGGTTCGAGCGATCGTGCTGTGCTGCGCCGCAAGACGTGCAGAAGGCACCCGACCCGCTCAGTCCGCTGCCGCAAGACGAGCAGAAGCCGGCCATCGTTCCTCCCCTCGCTACCTGTCTCAACCTAGCCGAAGCCCCTGTCAGGATGGCCGGCAAAAGACGACCCCGGAGCTTCGTGGCAACACGCCCAGGTCGCCATCGGCAGCGACGACAGCCGTGGCGTCGGTCACGCCGCGTCGGACTTCGGGTTGTCCGCGACGACTGCTTGAGCCGCGCTGGTCGATTCCGGTGCTTAAGCAACAGGGGTGCAAAGCAGAAGAGGGATCGGATTGTCTGGTGGGCTTCTCGCTCGGCAGCGCGGGCGGGCGAATCCGTCGGGGGGACTCTGGCTCGGATCCCGGTATCCGAATCATCATTCCGATGATCACCGGATCCCGGGTTCCGCAATCCCAGCTCGCGGATTTTGCCAATAGTGCGATTGACACGGTGTCAATCGGCGCCTTCTGGTACCACATGCGCGATGACGGCTCCGCGAACCTGATCGTTCATAGCGGGATGTTATTGGCCTGCGGCTACCCCGCGATCGCCCGGACCGCATTCCTCATGATTCCGTGGGTTGACGCCATGGACGACAGGCTGCAAGCGGCCTTTGGAGGTACTCGCTGGGCCGACGTCAATCCCCTGGGGATGTGACGTGGTCAGGGGGGACCTTTCTGATTACAGGGTATATTGAGTGTCAAAGTCAAAGCCAATGGGATAGATCCAATCACCCCATCCTTCTACATAGCCAACGGTATATCCTTTTGGCAACTGACTTTGGATA
>JAUPKO010000255.1 GCA_030837395.1 Actinomycetota bacterium
CGTCAGAGGTCGCCCGCGGCCACCATCCGACGCAGCAACTCCGGCGGGGCGAACTTCTCGTCCTTGGTGTCGGCGTAGATGTTGGAACTGGCGTTGGTGATGATGTCGACGCCTGTGAGGTCGGAGGTCTCCAGCGGACCCATGGCGTGGCCGAACCCCAGGCGGCACGCGACGTCGACGTCCTCGGCAGTGGCGACCCCGGACTCCACGAGCGCGACGGCCTCCATGGCCAGGGCCGAGATCAACCGAGTGGTGACGAAGCCGGCGACATCACGATTGACCACGATGACGGTCTTGCCGAGGTTCTCGGCGAACACCTTGGCCCGGTCCAGAGTCTGATCCGAAGTCTTGTAGCCGCGCACGAGTTCGCACAACCTCATCAGCGGAACCGGCGAGAAGAAGTGGGTGCCGACGACCGATTCCGGTCTCGATGTCACAGCTGCCAGGGTGGTCACCGGGATGGCGGAGGTGTTGGTGGCGAGAACAGCGTCAGGCTTGGCGATCTGGTCAAGTCGGCGAAAGATCTCCTGCTTCACCTCGACGTTCTCGAAGACAGCCTCCACGATGAGGTCGCTGGCGTCGGCGGCGTGCAGGTCGGTGGTCGTGGTGATGCGCCCGACCGCACCGACGAGATCCTCGCCGGTCATCTTGCCCTTCTCCACGAACTTGCCGTAGGAACGCTCGATACCGCCGAGCGCCTGGGCAAGTGCCTCCTGCGAGGTGTCGTTGAGCACGACGTCATATCCGGCCGCGGCGGCGACTTGGGCGATGCCAGCCCCCATCAATCCAGCACCGATCACCGTGACAGTACTCATGCTGCCCTCCTTCGTCCGGGTCTGGGCGGCTGAGGTGTCGTCGCCCCTCATCGAAGGGTAACGAGCCCACCGCCGACGACCATCGGCCAGGTCAGCGGTTTCGAGGCCGGGCCGTATGGCGAGGAACCGCCGGTGCCAGCACACTGGGGTCATGCCTGCTTGGTCGTCCTACTCCTACGTGTTCGGCCCTCTGGTGGCCGCGCTGGCGATCGGGACGTTCATCCTGGTGTTGATCTGGTCGTCCAAGCGTGGGTCCTCGGTGGTGGCCGCCGCCCCCCGGCCCAGCACCGAGACCGACTACGGCCTGCTGGTGGTGGTGAGCCGTCCCGCGACGTATATCGAGGGCGAAGTCCAACGCCGCACTTTGGCGGACGCCGGAATCAAAGCGACGCTGGTGCAGACTCTCGACGGACCCCGACTCATGGTGTGGCCGACCGACGAGGCCCGCGCCCGGTCAGTGATCAGCAGTTGATCCCGAAAAGCACTCAGGCCGAGGCCGCCACGTCGGGGTCGATCCTCTCGATCTTGCCGCCGAGACCGGTGAGCAGGTCGGTGAAGCGGGCGTAACCGCGGTCGATGTGATGGACGTCCAGCACCGTCGTGGTGCCCTCGGCCACCAGACCCGCCATGACCAGCCCGACACCGGCACGCACATCGGTCGCCTCGACGGGCGCGCCCGAGAGTCGTTTGCGGCCCTTGATGAACGCGTGGTGGCCGTCCGTGCGGACGTTGGCACCCAACCGGGTCAACTCGTTGACGAACCGAAACCTGGCCTCGAAGAGGTTCTCAGTGACCATCGACACGCCCTCGGCAACCGCGTTCAGCGCGATGAACTGCGGCTGCAGGTCGGTGGGGAAACCGGGGTACGGCAGGGTGACGATGTCGACCGCCTTGGGTCGGCGATCCATGCGCACCCGGAAGCCATTGGCCGTCTGCTCGATCGACACTCCGGCGCTGACCAACTTGTCCAGGGCGATCTCGAGATGGCCCGTGTGGGCGTAGTCGATCGTGATGTCACCGGCAGTGATGGCTGCCATCGCAGCCCACGTGCCGGCGACGATGCGATCGGAGACGGTCGCATGCCGCACGGGATGCAGCCCCTCGACGCCGTCGACAGTGAGAGTGGATGACCCCAATCCCTCGATCCGCGCCCCCATCTGGTTGAGCATCTCGCACAGGTCGACGATCTCAGGCTCGCGTGCCACGTTGTCGATCACGGTGGTGCCCTTGGCCAGGACCGCGGCCATGACGAGGTTCTCGGTGGCACCGACGCTGGGGAAGTCGAGCCAGATCTGCGCGCCGTGCAGCCCGCCGGGAGCCTTGGCGATCAGGAATCCGTGCGAACTCTCGAAGGTGGCGCCCATCCGCTCAAGGCCCTCGATGTGCATGTCGAGGCCCCGCGAACCGATCGCATCGCCGCCGGGCAGAGCGACATCTGCCACCCCGGCACGGGCGATCAGGGGGCCCAGCACGGCGATGCTGGCGCGCATCTTGCGCACAAGATCGTAGTCAGCCTTGTGGCCCAGTTCAGCCGGCACGTCGATGGTCAACTCGCCTTGCGCCGGCCGATAGTCGACCTCGGCACCGAGGCGACGGACGAGTTCGGCCATGATCCGCACGTCCAGGATGTCCGGCACGTGCGTGATGACCGACGGCCCGGGGGCCAGCAATGCCGCCGCCATCAATTTGAGCACGCTGTTCTTGGCACCTGGAACCTCAACTGTGCCCTCAAGCCGGTTGCCGCCGGTGACCAAGAATGCTTCCACGTCGATGATGCTACCTGTGCCGGCGCGGCGCCCGGCCCAGCCAACTCCCCGTGTCGGGTTCGCCACAATGGCCCTAGGGTGGGAGTCATGGTCAATCTCACGCGCATCTACACCCGCACCGGTGACGACGGTTCCACCGCCCTGGCAGATATGAGCCGGACCTCGAAGACAGATTCCCGCCTAGCTGCCTATGCAGATGTCGACGAGGCCAACGCGGCGCTCGGGGTCGCCATCACCCTCGGTGAACTCGACGACCGCCTGGTGTCGCTGGTGCGCAGCATCCAAAACGACCTGTTCGACGTGGGCGCCGACCTGGCCACCCCCGTGGTGCCCAACCCGGAGTATCCGCCGCTGCGCGTCACCCCGGACTATGTCACCAGGCTCGAGGCCGCCTGCGACGAGTACAACGCCGAACTGGAGCCGCTGCGCTCGTTCATCCTGCCCGGCGGCACCGCCGGTGCTGCGCTGCTGCACGTCGCCCGCACCATCACCCGTCGCGCCGAGCGCACCACCTGGCAGGCCCTGCACGAGCACGGCCCCAGCATGAGCGAACTGCCCGCCCAGTACCTCAACCGACTGTCGGACCTGCTGTTCATCCTGTGCCGGTACGCCAACCGCGAGGTCGGCGATGTGCTGTGGGAGCCAGGCCAACGTCAGGGCGGCAAACCTCAGGACTGACGCTCGTCGGAGTCGGCGGTGACGTGGTGGTTATCGCGTGCCACGTTCCGGCGGGCATGTGCGATGGCGTCCGGGGTTCGACCGAACACATGGTGCAGGTCCGCCAACTGGTCATAGCGTCCGGCGGCCCGCAAGGTCTGGACGAACCGCTCCGGTAACCCGGACACCAGGACTGTGACCCCTCGACCCGGTAGGCCACGATGTGCTCGTCGAGGAGTGCCCCCTCTTCACGGCTGTGGCTGTCGACGTCCGGGTGAGGCTCGGACAATTTCGAGACCGGGGTCTCCTGCAGGGTGGCGCTGTGGGCGATGGCCCGCAGAGCAAGACCTCGGCCACGACGATTCGCAGAATCACTGCCGTGGCGAGGTCAAGCACGATCGTCGCGACCAAGGTGACCACCAGGACCGCCACGCCGCAAGCGGGATGACCGCAAGTGCCTAGCGCAGGTGGGTCGTGGTGGACTTGGCTGCCACACTCAATCGCACCTGAGCCCGCTTGAGCCGGGCCTTGGACCGCTCGTCCCCTTCGTCCGGTACACCGATCTCGGCCTCGACCCGCTTCTCGATCGACGTGTCGATCTCGTGCCCGAGTTCGGCCGATTCCGCCAGGATGATGACATCCGTGCCGTCGACCGTGACGAAGCCGCCATGCACGGCCGCGTACAGCGGACCGTCCTCGACGGTCTTGATCAGCACCGGGGCGTCCTTCAGGATCGCCATGACCGGCTCGTGTCCGGACATGATGCCCATCTGACCCTCGGGGGTCTCGAACACCACGGTGGTGGCCTGCCCGGTGTAGACCTGCCGGTCAGTCGCGACCAGCCGGACCGTCAACTCAGCCATGGTGCCTCCTCGACCGACTCACTTGGCCAACTCGGCGGCCTTGCGCTCGACATCCTCGATGCCGCCACACATGAAGAACGCCTGCTCCGGGATGTGGTCGTAGTCGCCCTCGGTCAGCGCCTTGAAGGAACGGATCGTCTCCTCCACGGGCACGAACGAACCGGGCTGGCCGGTGAAGGCCTCGGCCACGAACATGTTCTGCGACAGGAACCGTTGGATTCGACGCGCCCGACCGACGAGGACCTTGTCCTCCTCGGAGAGCTC
>JAUPKO010000256.1 GCA_030837395.1 Actinomycetota bacterium
GCCCTTCCCCGTGCGCGAGAACGGCACCCCCAACGCCTACGCCGCCCTCTTCACCAGCGAGCACGCCGACACGATCGCCCGCCGCCTCGCGGACGCGGCCATCGCCTCCGACCCCCTGCGCTACGGCTACCGACCCGTTTACCACACCCCGGCCCTGGCCAGGCACGCCCCCAAGCGCACCTGCGCCAACGCCGAACGGCTCTGCCGGACCCTGGTCACCCTGCCCTGCCACGAGGGTGTCGCGGCCCCCGAGCTGACCCGCATCGACGTAGCGTTGCACGGATGAACCGGCCCAAACACGCCACCGCCAGCGTCTTCTTCTTCACCCGCGCCACTGACGGCTGGCGCATCGGACTGATCACCCACCCCCGTTTCGGCAAGCAGATGCTCCCCGGGGGCCACGTCGAGCACGACGAGAACCCCGCCGAGGCCGCCGTGCGCGAGGTCACCGAGGAGACTGGCCTGCCCGCCTACCTCGTCAGCCCACCCGGCATCGGCGAGCCCACCGGGACCAGCGACCCCGCCGTCCCCACACCCCTGTGGATCGTCGAGCAGATCGTCCCGCCGGAGACCCGCCAACCCGCCGAGCACGTCCACATCGACCACCTCTACCTCGCCCTCGCGCCCGCCCCCGACGTCCCCGAGGGCGCAGAACTGCGCTTCGCCTGGCACACCGCCGAAGACCTCGTCCACCTCGACATGTTCGACGACACAAGGGCCCGCGCCCTGCACCTGTTCACCCGGCTGAACGACCCCACCGGCCCCCTGACCATCTCCCTGCCCGCCGACCACGCGACCACCGCCCAGCACTGACACCACACCGCCCGGCGGGCGAGGCCACCACCTCACCCACCGGGCGGCGCCACACCCTACGGACGTGTCACCAGCGCAGGCGGGGCTGTTGCCCGTCGGGGTCCTGCCAGATACGCCCGGGCTGGGGCGTCCCGTCCCATCGCGGGCCTTCCGGCTGCGCAGTCTGCTTCGCGTCGTGGTGGAGGCCGGTCAGGACGTCGTCGCGCAGACGCTGAACGCGCGCCGATCGCGTCGGTCAGCGCTGTGAGGTAGTCGGCGTGCTCCCTCGTGGTCGTGCCCGGCAGCACGACGGGCACCCACGGCAGCGGCCCTGCCGCTTCGCGCTCGTGGAGACGGTGGGTTTGGCGGCGCGCGTAGGCGAAGGTGTCGAACAGTCGCTCGTCGCGCTCGCGCCGCTGAGCCCACGGGCCCTGCCCGGCGGGGCGCGCCGTCTGGTCGCGGTCGCGCAGCGCGGCCGGCGTCGCGGGCGTCTCGGTGGTGGTCAGGGTGTTGACGTGCTCGGCCAGCACGCTCGCGGTGAGCGGCGCGGGGTCCTCGTCTGCTTGTCGGGCTGTTTCGCGCAGGAGGGTGACGGGGTCGTGGCCGAGAATGCTCGCGCGGTGCAGGCCGGCGGCGACCTGTCCCCGCCCCGGGGACGCCGTGAGCGTGCGGGCGTGGTCGCGGTCAGGGTCTCGACGGCGGCGGCGAGGCGGTGCGCGAGCACCGGCCCCACCTGATCGCCGAGCCCGGCGCCGGGGTGGATGGTGTCGGTGCGGGCGGTGTCCAGCGCCGTGGGCAGGACGTCGACCGGCACGGTGGGCAGGATGACGGCGGCCATCCGCAGCGCCTGGCCGGGGTCCCACCCGCCCTGGTGGGCCTGGCTCAGGACCTGCACCAGCACCGCCGATGCTTGGGGGTCGCGCTCGAGCACGTCGGCGGTGTTCTCGCCGAGGACGTCACGGATCCGGTGCCGGTAGTAGGGGGCGGTCAGGACGGCGTGGGCGTGCGCGTGGCGCGGCACCAGACTCTCGACAACAGTCCCTGCCGCTCCACCTCGCGGGCTGCGGCGGTGGTGGCGGCGGGCTCGGAGGACTCGCGTGATCAGCCACGGCGATCTGATCCGCAGCAACGCCGATGAGACCATGACCATTGATCCCTGCCACCTGGAGTTGCTCTACCAAGGACGTGTCCCCCGGCTCCGGCGGTACCTACGACCTCCTGCCGTACCGGCCAGGGGTGCTCACCCTGAAACGCTAACGGCGTGACGCAGATCCGGCTCCAGTGTTCTGAACGTTCGCCGGCAACGACGGCGCAAGCCGAAGCAGGTACGCGTTGTCACGGCACGCGATCCGGAACAGGCAGAGCCGGAGCGGGCGGGCTCGGTGCAAGGCCGAGCCCGCCCGAATCACGCGGAGAGCCCGGTGCCACCGGGGCCTGGGATCGCCCCAGGGGGCGGGGAACACAGCTGCGATCTGACGGTTCATACCAGTTCCACCGGATCACCCCCGCGTACGCGGGGAAGCGAGTTGATTAGAGATACCCTGCCTTCGTGGGTGATCCGATGCTTCCACCGCAGGTCAACAACCTGATCGACACGCTGCACGCCCAGGACGACGACCCCGTCTACGGTGACGCGCCGGTCCTGGACGTCTACGGGCGTATCTCGATCAACCCCGAGACCGGGGAGACGGAGAAGGTCGACCGCCAGGTCGAGGACACCCTCCGCGAGGTCCTGCGCCGCAAGGCGCGCCTGGGCGAGGTCCTGCGCGACGACGGGAAGTCCGCGTGGAAGGCCGGCTCACCGGCGACGACGCCCTCAACGACCGGCTGCGCCAGATCCGCAACCTCGGCCGGCCCGACGCCGGAGGCCCCTTCGGCGCAGACTTCGGCCTGAACTTCAAACTCCCCGCGATCTCCGCCGCGCTCGGCACCGCCCAGCTGGCGCGCCTGACCACGCGCATCACCCAGCGCCTGGACACCCTGGCCGCGATCAACGCCGTCGCCGCCGACAACCCGGACCTGGCGCCCTTCCCCGTGCGCGAGAACGGCACCCCCAACGCCTACGCCGCCCTCTTCACCAGCGAGCACGCCGACACGATCGCCCGCCGCCTCGCGGACGCGGCCATCGCCTCCGACCCCCTGCGC
>JAUPKO010000257.1 GCA_030837395.1 Actinomycetota bacterium
CGTGGCGGTGAGTGCCTCCTGCTGCGGCAGTGCCTCGGCGGTGGCAGCCTCGGCACAAAACTGTTGCGCTGCCCGGAGGGCAGTCCCGCCTTCCGAGGTCAGGGCCGCAAGCGCACCGTCGAGCACCTCGGGTGCCACGATCGCCGGCGGCGGGTTCAACTCCGTCGGCGCCACAACTCGATCAGCAGCCACCACGCGGGCGGTGTGATCCGAGGCGGTCCGGCGCGCGGCCTCGGCGACCTCGTCGAGGCCGCGGCCCACCAGCAGCAGGGCAAGTTCGCCGCTGCCGGCGGGGGCCACGGCCGGTGCCGCGGGCTCTTCGTCCGCGAACGGGGGCGAGGCCGGCGCCGTGGCCGCGATGGCGGCGAATCGACACGCGCCGTTGGCATCGCGCAGATCCACCAGGGCACTGGACGGAGCATCGTGGCGCAACCAGATCCAGGCCTGCGCGGCCAGCGCGGTGGCCTCGGCGCTGGCCGCTGGCAACACCACGACGGCATCGACGCGCGGTTGGTCGACGGCGTCGAGGAGGTCATCGAGGGCCTGCAGGGTGGTGCGGGTGGTACGGGCGTCCACGCCTATCCACACGCGTGCCTGCCGGGGGTGGCGTGCGGCGACCTCTGCCAGCGTCGATTCGGCCTGCGCGGCCGACGTGTCGCCCGACAGCAGGACCAACACGGGAGGGATCCCCCGCCGACTGGCCGATGTGAACGTTGCTGCAGCGGCCGGTGTGGGTGGTTCCGCGGCGGGTGTGCGTGGATCGGGGGGCGCCGCGGGCTCGGGTGGCTGGACACCCTCGGCCCCGCCGGGCGGCACCACTTGCGCACCCGGGAGGCGGTTGCGCAGCACGTCGGCGACGGCCGTCATGACGGCACCTCGGGGGTGGATCGTGATGGGGGGCGGCGCGGCGAGCGCGGTGGTGTCGTCCATGGCCGCCCCAGGCTATCCGGCCCCGCGTCGGTCGCGGTCCACCACGCGCCGCGGTCACGACGTCGCCCGCACCGACCGCGGCCTCGAGGCCGACGGATTACCATGACCCGACGGAGGTGGCTGTGAAGCATCGGGCGAATCAGGACCGGGGCCTGCCCTGGCTCGTGCCTGCCGCGCTGATCGGCGCGGTCCTCTCGTTGGGCGCGATCCCGGCAGCGGTGATGGTGCTCGCCACCCCAGACGAGGACGCACCCGTCAGCGCTCCGTCGTCCCCACCGTTCGCGCTCGTGGATGACTCCCTGCCCACCGCTGAGGAACTCGCCGTTCACGGGGAATTGCCGGACCCCGCCGCCGCGGCGCCTGCCGAGTTGCCCGCGGAGGGCACCGAAGCCACCGAGGAGGCCCCCACCAAACGCCTCGGCGAAGTCTGGGCAGGCACCACCGTGCTGCGCGTCGGAGACTCCGGCCTGCCGGTGAAGTTCGTTCAACAGCGCTTGACCATGGCCGGCATCGAAGTACCCGAGAACGGCCAATACGACGACGCCATGGCCGCCGCCGTGACGCGCCTGCAGCAGAAGTTCGACCTCACAGCCTCCGGTCGGGTCAACCGCTACACCCTGACCACGCTGGCGCAGATCACCGGCCGCGGCCCAGGGCTGCCCGCCGAATGCCTCACGGGCACCGTGCTGTGCATCGACAAGACCCAGAAGGTCGTCCGGCTGGTGGTGGACGGCACCCCGGAGGTCACCCTCGACGCCCGATTCGGCTCGTTCGGCACTGCCACCAATGAGGGGCTGTTCGAGGTCTACGAGAAGCGCGCCGACGACTGGTCCGACGAGTTCGGCGTGCCGATGCGCTACTCGATGTACTTCTCTGGCGGCCAGGCGATCCACTACTCGGACTTCTTCGCCACCGAGGGCTACTCGGGCGCGTCGCACGGGTGCGTCAACACCCGCGATCTGGAGGCCACCGCGGCCATGTTCGACATGGTGTCCGAGGGCACGTCCGTGTACGTCTACACGTGAGCGGGGACCACGACCGGCCCGGCTCGTCCGCCGCTAGCAGCGCCGACGAGCCCTCGCTGATCACCGATCCCGCTGCCGCCGCCGCAGTCTTGGCGGCGGGTGGGCTGGTGGGGCTGCCGACCGAGACGGTGTACGGCCTCGCCGCGGATGCCCGCAACCCGGACGCCGTCCGCCGGGTGTTTCAGGCCAAGGGTCGACCGGCGGACCACCCGATGATTGTGCATCTCGCGGCCAGCGACCACATGGCGGCCTGGGCGATGGCGGTGGCGCCGGAACTGCAAGAGCTGGCCGACCGACACTGGCCCGGACCGTTGACGCTCGTGGTGCCCAAGGCGCCCTGGGTGCCCGATGCGATCACCGGCGGTCAGTCGACGGTGGCCATCCGGGTGCCGGCGCACGGGTTGGCGCGGGAGGTGATCCGACTCCTCGGGCAGGCATCGGCAGGCCCCGTGCCTGCCGGGGTGGTGGCGCCGAGCGCGAATATGTTCGGCCAGGTGAGCCCGACCACAGCCGAGCACGTGCGCCGCGGACTGGCGGATCGGCTGGAGCGGCGGGACGCGATCCTAGACGGCGGACCGTGCACGGTGGGCGTCGAGTCGACGATCGTGACGTGGCTGGACGGTGCCGTGCGAGTGCTGCGCCCAGGTGCCGTGGGGCTGTCAGTCTCGGCGTCGGCCGGTGACGCTGCGGAGGTGGCGGCTAACGCTGGGAAGCTCGCGGTGGACGCCGGCTCGGTGGCGCCGCGGGTGCCGGGGGCGTTGGCCAGCCACTACGCCCCGCAGGCCCAGGTGGTGGTGGTCCAGGAGGCCAGGGAGGTGACTGGCGCCCTCGACCGAACAGTTGATGGTGACACCCCCGGCGGCACGCACACCCCCGGCGGCACGCACACCCCCGGCGGCACCGTCGGGCTGCTGGCACCGGACGAGGTGCCGACACCGGCGGGCTGGGTTCGGCTCGCTGCGCCACACGACAGCGCCGACTACGCGCGGCAGTTGTATGACGCCCTGCGCCGGGCCGATGACGAGCAGGTGGCGGTTGTGGTGGCGGTCCCGCCGCGTGGCGGCGGTCCGTTGGCGGCTGCGATCGCCGACCGCCTGCAACGCGCGTCGGCCGGCCGCTGACCGGCCCGTGGTCAGGGCGGGGTCACCACCGCGGGATCGCGATCGGCGATGATGAATTCCAGCGGTTCGTTGGCTTGCGCCGCGGCATCCACCAGTGACTCCACCTGGTCCAGGTCCGGCAGCGAGTCGAGGGTGGTGACGTTGACACCCCACTTGCTCAGGGTGGCATTGATCGAATCGCGGGCCGCCGCGAACTTGCGCGCCACGAGGCGCCGCCGGGCCCACTCCACCTCGCGGCGGCGAAGGGCCTCCTCGATAGCGCGCCGCTGCTCGTCGGTGACCGTCATCCGGTAGGCGGCCAGGATCGCATCGACGGTGTCGATCCGATAGTCGTGGCCCCGCCGCTCGAAGGTGCCGGGGCGGAAGTTCATCCCGTTCTTCAGGTCGACCAGCGTGAGCACGAACGTGGTGATGGGTCGCCAGAGCACCTCGCGCGGAACCTTGGGCGGGCGGGTATCCGGCCGCCCCATCCACCAGGGCGGGCGGACCACGATGCGGTAGCCGAACTTGTTCACCGGATCGTCGTGGTGGACCACCATGAGGTGCCGCATGGCCTGCCGTTGCCGATCGGCGTAATGCTCAAGCGCCGCTGGTTCGGACACTGCCAGCATGAGGCCGTCCGGATCGAACCGCTCGCGGTGCTGGATCCAAGAGTTCCAGGACATCGTGCGGAACGGCACCCCGAGGTAGAGCCCGCCGTCGATGGCCAACTCGTCGAAGGCGACCGAACCCTTGGGGTAGGCGATGTCGAGCGCCACCTGGGCCCCCAGACTCTCGCCGAACTGCACCACCCGGGGCCTGCGCTCGGGGGGCAAGTGACTGACCCGCTCGGCGATGCCGGCCAGCACCAGCCGCTGCAGTTCGGCACCATCACCGGTGTCGTTCAGAGCCAAGGCCGACGGCACCAGTGCGTACTGCGGCATGACGATCGCGCAGTCGCCGCCGGTGAGGTACTCCAAGGCCTCGGCGAACACATAGGACACGTATCCCACGCCGGTGGGTGAGGCCACGCAGATAGTGGACTTCTCGAACGCCCCCAGGGCCGTCATCTCGGCCAGGCACAGGTCGGCCCGTTCCCGTGCCGTTCCAGCCGCCTCGAACCCGGCCACGACGCGGATCGGCGACTGTGCCGGTGCACCGGTGACGGCGGTGATCTCGGTGGGGGTGAGGGCCATCAGCACGAATCGACGGCCCTCCTTACCGATGGTGTCGAAGGGGATCAACGAGCGGGGCCCGGAGGTCACGAAGTCGCTATCTGGGGCGTCGGGGTAGGCGGCCTCCACCACATCGCCCTTGCGTTCCACCCGACGCTTGACCGTGCTCAGCGCCCACACGCCCAAGCCGCCGAACATGCCCAGGGCGACGGCATGGCCCACCCAGGGGCTGCCCACCTCCACCGGTCCCACATGCCCGTACAGCAGGTCTGATACCCGTCGAGCGACGATCTGTTCGGTGCCCACGACCGCCAGCAAGCCGACACCCGCGACCGCCCCGACGCCGGCCGCCTTCACCGTGTCCGGCACATTGGACTTCTCCACCGCCCGCCGATCCGGATCCACCAGACCGAAGCGCACCGCCCGCCGACGGCGGCCGATGACGCCCAAGGCGGCCAACCCCGCCCCGAGCGCGGCATCGACGAGGAGACTGCGATTGCGCCACCGCTGAGTGGGTCCGAACGCGCCCAGGGCCTCGTCTGCGGCCGTCACGAGGATGTTCGCGGCGCCACCCATCATGGCGAAGTGCGCAACGAACCGCGTGAGCGAACGCTGCATGGGCTCATCCGGATCCGGTGGCCACGCCCGCTCAACGGCGACGCCAGTGGTGATGAACGCCAGGTCGACCAGGAGTTGCGCCGTGACCGGCGCTCGGCGATCGCGCACGGTGTGATCGCCGCTGGCGTAGAGCGCGAGGGTCTCCGCCGCGGCCGATGACGAGGCTGTGAGCAGGTAGTGAGCCGAGGCCGACACCCCCGTGGCCAGGGCCTGGTCGGTGGCGCCGCGCGGCAATAGCCCGCGCGCGTACGACCCGCCGACGGACACCGCGGCACCGATGACGCCCGCGCGCACGGACGGCAGGGTCGGGGCCGTCCGTAGCCGCGGCATCACACGTCGGACGAATCCGGGCAGGTGGATGAGCGCCATACCGGGCACGCTAGCCGACACCGCGTTGGGATGGGGCCGCATCGCCTGCCGCGCGCTGACCACCTCCTGGCGCGGGGGCCACCTGGGGGTTTCCTCGGCCCGCCGCGCCTGGACCTCGCGGTGGTTTACTGGCCCCCATGTCGCGCCGACTAACCGCCGTGTTCGCCAGCAACGACGCACCGTTGGCTATCACCGGCATCGTCCTGAGCGCCGTGAGCGGACTGCTGGCGGCTGGGCTGTGCACGCTGGTGGATGCGAGGGTGGTGCCCGTCGGACTGGTGATCGGGGCGATCCTGGGATTCATCGCGGCCAGCGCGCCGATGTTCATGGCCCTGCGGTTGATCCTGCTCGCCGGGCTGCTGCTGGTGGCCTCGGCGACGTTCGGGACGCTGCTCCAGCATTCGGCGATCGTGGCTGCGCTGGTGATGGCCGCCGTAGCCTTCGTCACGGCCATCTGGACCGCCCTGCCGGTGGTTGGAACGATATTCTCCAGTCTGCCGGCTACCGTCTTCATCTTGTTGCTGGCCAAGGGCGACGAGTTCGCCAAGGGTGCTCCGGCACTCGTGGTGGCTCTGGCCGGGCTGTTGGCGATGCTCCCGCCGTCCCTGCTGGCGGTGGCGGTCTCGATCCGGGATCCGCGCAAGTTCGACCGAGCGATGACCGCTGCGTTGTGGTCGCGCACAACGCCTGCCAACTCACGCGGCACCTACTCCCGCGTGCTGCTGCTCGATGGTGCCCCCTCGACGCTGCTGTACTTGGCGGCCCACGGATCGCTGGGGATGGTGTGCCGGTCGTGGCTCGAGAACAACAGCGACGGCAAGGATCCAGCGGTGGCCGCGGCGATGGCCCAAGGCGATGCCAACGGCGACGCAATCGCCGCTGCGCTACTGCCGCGCGGGCCACTGGTGCCGCGCTCAGCTCCGGTCGACACCACGGCGATGGCGCCGGCAGCTGCGCGCGATCCGGCGGCCAGTCAGGCAGATATTGCCGGTCAGACAACTGCGGCGTGGTCGCTGTGGGCGGCTTCGCAGCAACGGTCGCAGGCGGCGTTGGCCGGTGACACGCCGCAACGTGTGGCCGTGCGGCCGGTGTTGCTCATCCTGGCCTCGTTGGTCCGCAACCTGGTGCACCCGGACGTGTCGGTGTTCCGGTACGGCGTGCAGCGCGCGTTGGCTCTGGGGGTGGGCGCGTTCGCCCTGGTGCAGTCCCGTGGAGATGAGAACGTCTTCTGGGTGGTCATCAGCCTGGCGGCCGTGTTGCAGGCGAACGCGCCCTCCACCGTGGAGAAGGTGGCCAGGAGGTCGGTGGGGACCTTCGGCGGCGTACTGCTCGCGGTGGCACTGTCGTTGATCCTGCCGTCGCGGCTGCTGGTGCCGTGGGTGGCCGGGGTGGCCTTGGTGGCCGGGTTCGC
>JAUPKO010000258.1 GCA_030837395.1 Actinomycetota bacterium
AACACCCCTGCATTGGGCGCCGTGGCGTTCTGGAGTAGCGGCCAGTTCGGGCATGTGGCGATCGTGTCGGCGATTTGGAGTGACGGGCGGGTGGATATCGAGGAGTACAACAACACGCCCTACGCCTACACCAAGCGCTCGAGGGTGGTCGCGGAGAAGTACCTACACATCCACGACCTGCGGCCCTAGGCAGTCGGGGCCCCTTCTGACGGCCAGTGCGTCAGGGGCAGCAGTGATGTATCCACATCGCGGGCGGGGCACCGGCGTTCGTCGGGATTGGGACAACGTCCGAGGCCCCAAGCCCACCCGCGAGTTGTCCGCATCGGAGTTGGACCCGCTGCAGTGGCGCCGTCGTGATGGGACCCGAACTCTCGCAGGCGATGCGGCACGTGGTGGCCGGTGCCCAGACCGGTGTGCAAACCTCCCAGTTGGCTTCGGCTCGATTGGCCGCGCTGCGGCACACGTCGAGGGCCGGTCAGATGAACAGCCGGGCCAGCCAGAAGTCGATGCCAAACACCGGGATCGCTAGCACCAGGCTCGTGCCAACCAGACCGGCGGCCGTGAGGCCGCTCACGACACCGAACGATGCTGGCGTCGGTCGGTAGCGGGGGTCCTGCAGGCCGGCCAACAGGAGAATGCATGCCACCAGCCCTATGCCGACTATCCACCGACCCCAATCGAGTGCGAACACGAACAGCGGCAGGGTGGCTGCAGCGAGGATGCCCAGGTGGACGAGGTTTCGACGGGTTGCTGCCGGTGAGCTGTCGACGAGCCTGCCTGCCACAAGGACCCATCCCGTGACGCCACCTGCGGTGATCGCCCAGGCGACCCAGACACCCGTGTCGAGGTACTGCGCCTGAATCCAGTGCAGCGACTCGGCCGGACTGGCCGTGAGCCACCAGATCGCCGGCGGCAGCCCAGTATCGATGCCCCCGACCTGCAGCGTCTGTATCTCCACCCACGAGCGTGTGGTGGCGTCGACGGTCGTCCACATGACGTGCATATCGGTGTCCGCCGGTGCCCAGGAACCAGCCAGCAGCCCTAGTCCGACGAGGGTGGGCGCGGCGATCACTAGTCCCGTAGGCAGGGTCACCTGCGTGCTGATGGCCGAGAGGTAGTTCGGCAGCGACATCGTGATGGTCCGCGGGAGCGGCCGGGGGTTCAGCCAGACCATGAGGTAGATCAGCACACCGCACGTGCCCACCGCCAGGGCCTCATGGATGAAAACCCCGAGCCCACAGGCAACGGCGCCGGCACCGGCGATCACCAGCCGCGGGGTTGATTGCGGCCAGCGATGCGCCGCGACCACGGTCCCGATCAGGATCGCCAGGAACAGGTAGTCCTTCCGCAACGCGAAGTCACTGGTGCCGATTGTGATGCCGTGGAGGTTCGCCTGCAGTGTTCCCATCACGAGCCCACCCGGTAGCAGCCAGAACAGCAGTGGCCAGCCCGTACCGGTGGCCCTCACTGCGCCGCCCACGAGAGCCGCATAACCGGCGGTGACCACCGCCAGCAGGGCCATCACCGTGATCACCAGCACCGTGCGGGCTGTCAGGCCCGGTACGGCGAGCAGGAGGTCTCCGGACAGGCCCCGTCGGGTCAGGCCTCCGCCGTTGTTGATTAGCCACTCAACTGCGGAGTAGTCCCAACCGCCGTTGTGCCGCAGTGAGCCCAGCACCCGCAAGGACGTCGGCACAACTGCCAGCACACACGCCACCCGGTTGAGGCGGCTCCACAATCGAGGGTAGTCCGACGGTGGCCCAATGGTCGTGCGCGCGCGCAGGTCGATGAGCCGCGGTCGGTCGAAAACGACCGGCACCATCGGCCGTGCGAGTTGCCTGCCAGCACCGATCGAATCATCCGCCGTCGAATTGCCACCAGCGGCTGATGACATGTGATTGACCGGAATTGGCACTTGCGATTATCACTATGGATCCGGATGGGTTTGGGCCATTCCGGCGGCGTGTCGAAGGTATTGCCGACGTCCGGGTCTGGCGGCCGCCGAATCGGACGGCCGCCGCCTCACATGCCCGCTCTGCCAGCAGATGCCCTGACGCTCAGACCACCCATTCGCCGGCGCGCATGACCCGGCTCACCGACAAGTCCTCGGTGAGCACCACGAGGTCCGCCCGCATGCCCGGGGCGATCCGCCCGCGGTCGGCCAGTCCCATCGCCCGAGTCGGCGTGGCCGACAGCATCGCCGAGGCAGCAGGCAGGTCTTGGCCGCACCGGCCGACAAGGGTCTTCAGCGCGGTGTCCAGCGTCAGCACACTGCCGGCCAGCGCACCGTCGGAGGTCAGGCGCGCCTCACCATCGACAACGTCGACATCGAGCAGGCCAATCTTGTAGCGACCCTCCGGCGCACCGGCAGCACCCATTGCATCCGTGACGGCAGCCACGCGATCGGGCCCGCAGTGGTCGATGACGAACTCGACGATCCCCGGGTGCAGATGAACACCGTCGATGATCAGTTCACACACCACGCGCGGATCGTCCATCAACGCCAGCACTGGGCCGGGCGCACGCTTGTCGAGTTCGGGCATTCGGTTGAGCAGGTGGGTGGCGACGGTCGCCCCGGCATCGATGGCCTGCCGAGTGAGGCCGAGGTCGGCCGCAGTGTGGCCGATCGCCACCACGACACCCGCGTCCACGAACTGCTCCGTCGCGGCGATCCCGCCCTCCCACTCCGGCGCCAGCGTGACCATGGCGATGTCGGAGGCGTAGGCGTCCAGGATCGTCGTGATCTCAACTGGGTCCGGTGCCCGCAGCAGATTGATGTCGTGGGCCCCGCACTGATCCGGGCTGATCCACGGCCCTTCCAGGTGTACCCCGGCGATGGTCCCCTCGGCCACAACGGGCGCCAGCGCGGCGAGTTGGCTCAGCAGGTCCTCGGTGGTGGCCGTTACCAGGCTGGCCACGATCGTTGTGGTGCCGTGGGCCAGATGGGTGGCCGCCGCAGTGCGGATCTGGGCATCGTCGCCGGAGAAGAAGTCGCCCTGGCCGCCGCCGTGGCAGTGCTGGTCGACGAAGCCGGCCATGACGACGGCACCGCCGAGGTCCAGGGCACCGGCCGGGGCCGACCCTTGCCGCACGCCGACGAATCGGTCGCCCTCGATGATCAGCACCGCGTCCGGCAGTACCTCGCGGTCGGTCACCAGCGTCGCACCGCTGAGAAATGTCGTCATGGCTGCTGCCTCCACAGGTTGGGTCGATCCCTTGTGCTCAGGCTAGGAGGTCATTACCCCTCGGCTCCCGACGAATGGCGGGATTCCTACGCGGGTGTGCGTCAAGCCCTGGATTCGAACATCCCCAGCATCGCGGCGAAGCCCAGCACCGACCGCGGCTCATAGCCGGTGGTCCACAGCCCGCCATGGTTGGCCG
>JAUPKO010000259.1 GCA_030837395.1 Actinomycetota bacterium
ACAACGGCGTGCGCCCCTATTCGGCCCCTACACCACCCACAGATACGTCAGTAGAGCCTATTTTTCTCGGATTCTTCTCCGTCGTCATCGGTTTGGTGTTCAACGCGGTATGGCTGGACTTCGACAAAGCCCCTCTGTGACCCCACCGGCACGATCACGTACCCAGCCCAATGCGCGAACCGGCTGATGTAGAACACCGTCGACGGCCGGCCACGCTGGTCGTCCCGCCGTGGAGCGCAGTTTCGGTCGCATCTGTTCTCCAGCCTGATCAACGGCAGCAAGCTGCGCTACACCATCGGTGCCCCCGCCGCCCTGACCCGCGCAGCCGTGATCGTCGAAGACCGCGCTGTCGCAGATCTTCAAACTCCACCGAGGGTCCGCCCCGCAGTCGTCGTCGACGGGCTCGCCGGAACTAACCTGCCAGGTGGCACGCTGCTGCACACGCCTGGGTCGGATACCAAGGCGCACCCATGCCGCCGAATACGGGTAACCGCAAGGTTGACCAAAACACCCAAAATCGTTCCATTGCTAAGGCAACCCCGAGCACGGGCTCCTATCCTTCCGCGTCGATGACAACGTCGAACTCCTGATCATCTTCAACATCCTCTGGACCGGATAACCCCACCGACCACCAGCGCGCAAGTGCTAATCGTTGTTTTTTCGCTGAAAACTACGGGTAGGCCACAGGGTTAACCGCGACGATCAAGGGCATGAGCACGACTTCTATGTCCTCGACGTCTGTCACCGCGGTTCAGGCGGTGGCCCGCTACGGCTATGTGCCGTTCATGCTGATCGGTCTCAACGGCGCGGGTATCGCCGTGGCCGCGGCCGGTGCCCCGAAGTACTGGCTGCTGGTGGTTCTGGCGGGCGCGATCGCGACGGCGTTCCTGGTGGAGCGGATCATTCCGTATGACTCGCAGTGGAACCACGAACGCGCCGATGGCGCCCGCGACCGCATCCACGTCGCGGTCAACGAAACCCTCATCCTGGCCAGCGTCGCCGCGATCCCGCTGCTTGCCGCGATCGTCCCCGCGCCCCAGTTGTGGCCGCACAGCTGGCCATTCGTCGCCCAGGTCCTCGCCGCCATCCTGGTCGCGGACTTCGGGATTACCGTCGTACATCTGGCCAGCCACAAGATCGGGCTGCTGTGGCGTTTTCACGCGGTGCATCACAGCATCACCCGCTTCTACGGCCTCAACGGCCTGATGAAACACCCGCTGCACCAAACCGTGGAGATGGCCGCCGGTGTCGCACCCCTGATCCTGATCGGCCTGCCCGTCAATGTGGCCTCCGCGCTGGCCCTGGCGGTGGCGATCCAGCTGTTGCTGCAGCACTCCAACGCCGACTACCGCATCGGCCCGGCCAAGTACGTCTTGGCCCTCAACGAAGGCCACCGCTTCCATCACCTCAAATGGGCCGGCATCGGGGACGTCAACTTCGGGCTGTTCACCCTGGTGTGGGACCACCTGATGCGCACCTTCTCCTACGACCCCACCCGCCGATTCGACTCCACCCAGCTGGGCATGGCCGCCAAACCCGACTACCCCACCGGCTACCTGCGCCAGATGATCTACCCGTTCACCCGCGGTGGAGGTTGCGCGCTGAAGTCCACGACCACGACGGCGAACCCCACCACTGACTTGGCATCAGACCCCACCGCGAACTATCGCCGATAACCGGCTATCATCGTGATATGGCGATGAATAAGGCGGATGGTTGCCTCACCGGACACAGCCCGGGGAGTTCGAATCTGGATGCCGCGGTGGCGCTGTTTCACAGTCTCTCCGACTCAGCCAGGTTGGCAATCGTGCGCCGCCTGGCCGACGGGGAGGCCCGCGTGGTCGACCTGATCGGGGAGTTGGGTCTGGCGCAGTCCACCGTGTCGGCGCATGTGGCGTGCCTGCGGGACTGCGGCCTGGTCACCGGCCGCCCCGAAGGCCGGCAGGTGTTCTATTCGCTGACCCGCCCCGAACTGCTCGATCTGCTGGCTTCGGCCGAGACCCTGTTGGCCGCGACCGGCAACGCCGTGGCGCTGTGCCCCAACTACGGAACCCGCTCCGGTGACGACGCGACGACGGGTGCGCAGGAGGCTCGCCGATGAGCGATGCATGCGGCTGCGGCAACGACGAACCCCGCGGCACCGACGAGCAGGAGCGTGAACCCGAACGGCTCTGGCAGATCAAGGAGATGCAGTTCGCCGCCCTCTCGGGGGTGTTCCTGCTGGCCGCGGTGATCGCCGGGTTCCTCGACGTCACTGAGCCGGTCGTCACCACCCTGGAAGCGGTGGCACTGCTGGCCGGCGCCTACACCTTTGTGCCGTCGACCCTGAAGCGGCTGGCCAAGGGCAAGATCGGGGTTGGCACGCTGATGACTATCGCCGCGGTGGGCGCGGTAATCCTCGGCGAGGTGGGTGAGGCCGCGATGCTGGCCTTCCTGTTCTCCATCAGCGAGGGACTGGAGGAGTACTCGCTGGCGCGCACTCGCCGCGGCCTGCGGGCGCTGTTGTCGCTGGTACCCGATGAGGCGACCGTGCTGCGTGACGGCGCCGAAAAGACCGTTGCGCCGGCGGATTTGCAGATCGGCGACCGGATGCTGGTCAAGCCTGGTGAGCGTGTCGCGACCGACGGCATCATCCGGCTGGGCCGCACCGCACTCGATGTCTCGGCCATCACCGGCGAGTCGGTTCCCGTGGAGGCCGGCCCCGGTGATGAGGTGTTCGCCGGGTCGATCAATGGCACCGGGGTACTCGAGGTGGAAGTCAGCACCACCGCCGAGGACAACTCGCTGGCCCGCATCGTGCGCATCGTGGAGGCTGAGCAGTCCCGCAAGGGCGCCTCCCAACGCTTGGCCGATCGCATCGCCAAACCCCTGGTCCCCGGCATCATGATCGTCGCGGCGCTGATCGCGGTGATCGGCAGCCTGCTCGGCGACTCGGCCACCTGGATCGAACGTGCCCTGGTGGTGCTAGTCGCCGCCTCGCCGTGCGCCCTGGCGATCTCGGTGCCGGTCACCGTGGTGGCCGCCATCGGCGCCGCCAGCAAGCTCGGCGCGCTGGTCAAGGGCGGCGCCGCGCTGGAAGGGCTGGGCAAGATCCGTGGTGTCGCCTTGGACAAGACCGGCACGCTCACCGCGAATCGGCCCGCCGTCATCGACGTGGCCACCACCAACGGTGCGACCCGCGAGCAGGTGCTGGATCTGGCGGCCGCGCTGGAAGCGCGCAGCGAGCACCCGCTGGCCGCGGCGATCCTCGCCGCAGCTGAGAACGTCGTGCCCGCCACCGACGTCGAGGCCGTCACCGGTGCCGGGCTCACCGGAAATCGGGACGGGCACACGCTTCGTCTGGGCCGCCCCGGCTGGCTGGACCCCGGCCCGTTGGCCGGTGAGGTCGCGCGAATGCAGCAGGCCGGCGCCACCGCAGTCCTGGTCGAAGACAACGGCCACGTCATCGGTGCCATCGCCGTACGCGACGAGCTGCGCCCCGAGGCCGCCGAGGTGGTCGCCCGCCTGCGCCGCGACGGATATCACGTGGCGATGCTCACCGGCGACAACCACGCCACCGCCGCCGCGCTGGCCCACGACGTCGGGATCGAGGCCGTGCACGCCGAGCTGCGCCCCGAAGACAAGGCACGGCTGATCGAGCAGCTACGCGCCCAACGGCCCACTGCGATGGTCGGCGATGGCGTCAACGACGCTCCCGCGCTGGCCACCGCCGACATAGGTATCGCGATGGGCGCGATGGGCACCGACGTGGCCATCGAAACCGCCGACGTGGCGTTGA
>JAUPKO010000260.1 GCA_030837395.1 Actinomycetota bacterium
GGTCAACGACCTCGGCGCTGAACTTTGGGAATTGAAGGCGGGGACACTGCGGGTGCCCTTCTTCGGAGCCGAGTGCCCCGGTGAGCACACGGCGTCCGGCGCTCGCCGCCGGCTTGTCCTCCCAGGAATCGTCAGATCACCCGCCAGCAGTGACCGCGCAGCCCGATTCACTCACGTCTTCGAAAAGCGAACTCAGCGCACCCCCCGCTGGGAAATCGACAAAGCACTGGCGATCAAGCGTCAGGATCGGCGATGACCACGCTTCGCGAGTTGTTGGAGCAGACCGACAGGGGTGCTGAGCGCCTCGCAGTGGCCCGCCTGAAACGTGACGTCTTGCTGCAACTCGATGACGCTTTGGCTGATGCTGGCATCACACAGGCGGAGTTGGGCAAGAGGCTCGGCAAGAGCCGCAGCGCGGTGAATCAGGTCTTCTCCGGCGACGGGAACGTGCGGATCGAGACGCTGGCGCAGTACCTCCATGCCATGGGAAAAGAGGTGGTGCTGACCCAGCGACCCACACGCGGCGGGGCGGAGCGGGCGAAGGCGGCCCGCCTCAGGCAGAGTCTCGCTGCGGCAGAGCGGGGCCAATCGCATGTGCATCGCCTTACGGATTCATGATCCGATTCGCAGCTTTCGGTTGGGACGATTACGCAAGCTGGGCTGACTACTGCAAGGTGCTCACGCGCATCAATCCAATTGTCGAGGAGGCAGAAAGGGACCCGGGCGTGGGGATCGGCAAGCCGGAGCGGCTGTCGGGGTACCTGTCCGGGTACTGGTCTGGGCAGGTAGATCCCGAACATCGGCTCGTCTCCGTTGTGATCGACGACCGACCTGGTCGTCCAACAAGCGCGCTACCACTTCGCGCGGAGCTGATCCGCCGAAGTCATGGAACTTGCCACAGTGCCGGCCTCGCCCGCGTGGAAGGCTCACCCGCACGACAGCCGGTGGTGTCGCCGCAGCTTGGGGACCAGACGCTCGCCTCGTCGAAACCACGTGAATGTGGCCGGTTCGACCGCGCCCCGCAGTCGGGCTATCCAGCCAACCGCGCTCCCTGGTCGGGTTATGGCATCGATTCGGCGCCTGTAGCACGACTGCGGGGCGCATTTGTGGCCATAAGCAGACTGCCGAGCGCGGGTGGCGTGCTCGCCAGCCGCCCCCGCCCACACCACGCGGCCACGCATCCGACCTTCCGCGGCAACAATCCGCCGGATTTCGGCTACCGTCGCACCTGTGAACGCCTGGCTGCTCGCGCTTGTCGCGCTGGCCGCTGCCGTGGCGCTCGCCGTGGTGCTGGCGCGCGCCGTCCGCGGCCGCGATCGGATGGGCACCCAGGCCGACCTCGCCACCTATCGCACCCTGCACGTCGCCAGCCAGGCGGCGCCCTACTTGCGTGGCGGCCTGACCACCTCCGCCGCCCAGGGTTCGGTCAAGCACCTGCGCACGCTGCTGGGCGTCGACGCGGTGGCGATCACTGACCGGTTCGCCACCCTGGCCTGGGACGGCGCAGGTGAACGCCACGGCAACCTGGCCGTCACCCACGCCGCAGACACCCTCGACACCGGTGCCACCACCATGATCGGCGCCGACTCCGCCCGGGCCATCTCAGAGATCCTCAAGTCCGCGGTGAGTGCCCCGCTGACCTCCGACGACGTGGTGATCGGCGCCCTCGTGGCCTACTCCGTGCACCCCGCGGGCCCGCCGCTGGCCCGCGCGGTGGAAGAGGTCGCCGCCTTCGCCTCCGGCCAACTCGACCTCGCCGAACTCGACCGTACCCGCGCACGCAGTGCTGAGGCCGAGGTGCGTGCCCTGCGGGCCCAGATCTCGCCGCACTTCATCTTCAACTCCTTGACCGCCATTGCCTCGTTCGTGCGCACCGACCCCGACCGCGCCCGCGAACTCCTGCTCGACTTCGCCGAGTTCACCCGCTACTCGTTCCGAAGCCACGGCCGCTACACCACCCTGGCCGAGGAGCTGCGCTCGATCGAGCAGTACCTGCTGCTGGAGCAGGCGCGCTTCGGGGACCGGTTGCAGGTCAAGTTGCGCATCGATCCCGAAGTCCTCGGCGTCAAGATCCCGTTCCTGTGCATCCAGCCGCTGGTCGAGAATGCCGTCCGGCACGGACTCGAGCGCAGTGCCGAGGGCGGCACCATCGTGATCACCGCCAAGGACCGCGGCGCCACGTGTCTGATCACCATCGAGGACGACGGCGTGGGCAACGACCCGGCCGTGATCCGCCGCAGCCTGTCCGGCGAGCCGGGCGACCACGTCGGGCTGGCGAACGTCGACGAGCGCCTGCGCACGGCGTTCGGCGACGACCACGGGCTGGTGGTCGAGACCGGTCCCGAGGCGGGCACCAAGGTGACTATGGTCGTACCCAAATTCGCCGAGGCGGTGCAACTGGCATGACTTCCGACCCGGTCGGCCCACGACTGCGGGTGCTCGCGGTCGATGACGAGCCGCCCGCCTTGGGCGAACTGCAATACCTGCTGGAGGGCACCCCCGGCGTCGGCGAGGTGGTGACGGCCGCCAGCGCCACCACGGCCCTGGCCGCGCTCAACGCGCGCGACTTCGACGCGATCTTCCTCGACATCCGCATGCCCGGGCTCAGCGGCCTGGACCTGGCCAAGATCGTCGGTCAGTTCGCCTCGCCACCGGCGGTGGTGTTCGTCACCGCCTATGACGTGCACGCCGCCGACGCCTTCGAACTCGCAGCGGTCGACTACCTGCGCAAGCCGATCCGGCCCGAGCGCCTGGCCGAGGCCGTGCGGCGCGTGCTGGCCAGGCTCGCCGCGCACCCCTCGACCGCGTCGGCACCGGCCGACCAGACTCCCGCCCCGCCCGCCGACGAGACGATCGCCGTCGAACTCGGCGGCATCACCCGCTACGTCAAACGCTCCGAGATCGCCTTCGTCGAGGCCCGCGGCGACTACGTCCGCCTTCACACGCGCACGTCGGCACACCTGGTGCGCACCCCGCTGACCACCCTCGAGGAGCGATGGGCCGATGCGGGCTTCCTGCGCGTGCACCGGCAGTTCCTGGTCAACGCCGGCTTCGTGGAATCCCTGCGCAGCCACGGCGGAAGGCTCACGGTGGAACTCGACGGCGGTGCCTCGGTGCCCGTCAGCCGACGTCACACCGCAGCCGTGCGCGAGGCGCTGGTGCGACGCCACCGGATCGACCGGGAAGCGCCATGAGCGAGGACCCCGGGCGCCCGCGGCGGGAGGTCGTCACCGGCCCCCGGCGCGACATCCGGCGTGTTCCCCGTCGCCCCGTGACCGCCGAGATCGAGGCCGGAACGTTGCTCGGCGAGGCGTATTTGCGGGCGTTGGTCCGCTCGCAATTCCGCCTTGGCCTGGCCACTGTCGCCCTCGTCGTGGTGCCGCTGGCGGCCCTGCCGTTGCTGTTCGCGAGTTGGGCGCCCGTGCGCGACCTGGTGATCGGCGAAGTGCCCCTGTGGTGGCTGTTGCTGGGGGCGCTGGTGTACCCGGCGATCATCGCCGTCGGCCTGTGGTACGTCCGATCCGCCGAACGCAACGAACGCCAGTTCACCGAGATGGTCGACGACTCGTGAACGATTCGCTGGCAATCGTCGCCATGACAGCCACGGTGGTGGCGACCGTGGGGCTGGCCGCTTACAGCACCCGGCTGGCCCGCACCACCGGCGACTTCTACGTCGCCTCCCGCTCGGTGCCGCCATGGTGGAACGCCTCGGCGATCTCCGGGGAGTACCTGTCGGCGGCGTCGTTCCTGGGCGTGGCCGGGTTGATCATGGCTGGCGGCGCGGACGCGCTGTGGTTCCCGGTCGGCTACGCAGTGGGCTACGTCCTGTTGCTCGCCCTCGTCGCGGCGCCATTGCGGCGTTCCGGCGCCTACACCGTGCCGGACTTCGCCGAGGCGCGGCTGCGTTCCACCCAGGTGCGGTTCACAGCCAGTGTGTTGGTGGTGTTGATCGGGTGGCTGTACGTGGTGCCGCAATTGCAGGGTGCGGGGCTGGCACTGCGGGCGGTACTGGGCACTCCCACCTGGGTCGGGGGCGTCGTGGTGGCCATCACCGTGCTGATCGTGCTGGCCGGTGGCGGTATGCGCAGCGTCACGCTCGTGCAGGGATTCCAGTACTGGCTCAAAGTCGTGGCGATCGCCGTCCCGGTGGTCTTCCTGCTGGCGGCCTGGCGGGCAGACGGTGCCCCCAGCGCGCTCACCGCACCGACACCGCAATTCACGGAGGCGACGTCCGTCACGTTTGACGCCGCCGTCACCCTGACCGTCGTCGAGGCCGTGCCCGTGCAGGCCCGCGGCACCGTCGACGGCGAGGGCATCGACGGTCCGATCACCCTGGCGCCCGGGTCCGCAACCGTCGCGGCCGGCACGGTGCTGGACTTCCCCGCCGGTGCCGTGGTGCCACACGCCGAAGGGCTCACCGCCACCACGGGCGCGCAGTGGTCCACTCCGTTGCAGGGCGCGGACGGCCACCCGATCTATCGCACCTATGCCCTCATGATCGCGCTGTTCTTCGGCACCATGGGCCTGCCGCACGTGCTGGTGCGCTTCTACACCAACCCCGACGGTCGCACCGCCCGCCGCACCGCCCTGGTGGTCATCGTCCTGGTGGGCCTGTTCTACCTTTTCCCCGTCAGCTACGGCGTGCTCGGGCGGTTCTACACCCCCGAGCTGCTGATGACCGGGCGCACGGACGCCGTCGTCCTCATGCTCCCGGGCGCTTTGGTGGGCGGTGGTCTGGGGCAGGTGCTCGGCGCACTACTCGCCGCGGGCGCGACCGGAGCTTTCCTGGCGACCGCCACGGGGTTGACTGTCTCGGTCGCAGGGGTGCTCTCGCAGGATGTCGTCAGTCGACGGGTCGCGGAGCCGATCACAGCCTTCCGGATCGCCGCGGTCCTGGCCGTGCTGGTCCCCCTCGTGCTGGGACTGCTGGCAAGTTCGCTGCCGCTGGCGCGGGCGGTGGCCTTGGCCTTCGCCGTCGCCGCCGCCACCTTCTGCCCGCTGCTCCTCCTAGGCATCTGGTGGCCCCGCCTGACAGACATGGGCGCCATCGCGGGCCTGGTCACGGGCGGGACACTGGCCCTGACTGCGATCCTCACGGCCATCGCAATGCCGCAACTCACCGGGTGGCCGGCCGCATTGTTGAGCCAACCGGCCGCGTGGGCCATGCCGACCTCCCTGCTGACGATGATCGCCGTCTCGCTGCTAACACGACACCGTCTGCGGCCGGATGTCGGGCGCGTCATGGTGCGCCTGCACACCCCCGAAGCGGTGCCCGTCCACCGTTCCTGGACCGCCCGGAGTTCCCGATGACACCACAACAGCCCACCCCTTCCACCGCCTCGCACGACAATGCCTCGTTGATCGACGTGGCCCGCGCTCTCAACGCCACCGAGCCGGCCATAGCCGTGGCCGCGGGGATGTCCGATGCGGTCGATGTCCGCACCCGCCAACTGATCGACGGGTTCGTCGCCGAGGCCGGACCGCCACCAGCCGACTTCGCGTGGATGGCGCTGGGCTCACACGCCCGCCGTGAACTGCACTGCGCCAGCGATCAGGACAACGCCCTCGTCTGGGCAGATGAGGCGGCCGCGGCCAGCGACTATGCCGCGGACCTGGCCACGACCGTCATCGACGGACTGGCCACCTTCGGCATGCGTAAGTGCAGCGGGGGCTACATGGCCGATCGATGGTCGCTGTCGAGCTCGCAGTGGCTCACCCACCTGCTTCTCCTGATCGAGGCCCCTACCCCCGACGCGGTGGTCGACGCCGTTATCTTCGTCGAC
>JAUPKO010000261.1 GCA_030837395.1 Actinomycetota bacterium
AGCCCCGGCGCCCGCACCGGCCGCGCTGTTGAGTTACTCCACTGTGACCCTCTCGCTGAAGAACTCCAGTTTCAACCAGGCGGTGTCCTACCTCAACAGCTTGGAGAACCTCGACCGGGCGTTCCTCATCACCAACGTCGACATCGTCAGCGGGGGTGCCGAGGGCGCGGCACCAGGTTCGGTGACGCTCAACCTCAACGGACGCATCTACGTGCGTCCCCCCACCGCAGACGAGGAGAAGGCCGCCGCAGATGCGAGCGCCGCCGCCTCGGCCAGCCCCGAAGCCTCTCCGAGCGCCACCCCGTGACCGGCTCTCACGGGGTGGCGGGGGCGGCCCGGGCACGCCACATCGACGCTGGTCGGGGCCTTCTGACACGATTGTCGCCATGTTGCGCTGGTTGACCGCCGGGGAATCCCACGGGCCTGCCCTCTCGGCGATCCTGGAGGGGATGCCCGCAGGCGTCGACGTGACCACCGCCCTGATCGACGAGCACCTTGCTCGCCGGCGCCTGGGTTACGGCCGCGGCGCGCGGCAGAAGTTCGAGGCCGATCAGGTCCGCATCGTCGGCGGGGTGCGGCACGGCGTGTCGATGGGTGGGCCGATCGCCATCGAGATTGCCAACAGCGAGTGGCCCAAGTGGGCCGAGGTGATGAGCCCGGACCCGGTGCCGTGGGAGGCTTTGGCCGGCAAAGCCCGTGCGCAACCTCTCACCCGCCCCCGCCCCGGTCACGCCGACCTGGCCGGGATGCAGAAGTACGGATTCGACGAGGCCCGGCCTGTGCTGGAGCGCGCCAGTGCCCGCGAGACGGTCGCCCGCGTCGCACTGGGTGCGGTGGCGCGGTCCTTCTTGGCGCAGGTGGGCGACATCAGCGTGCTGAGCCACGTCGTGCGCATCGGTTCGGTCGCCACCGACGATTCGCTGCGACCGGAGCCGTGGCAGTCCGAGGAGGCCGATGCCAGTGCCGTGCGCTGCCTGGATCCGGTGGCGTCGGCGGCCATGGTGGCCGAGATCGACCAGGCCAAGGCCGACGGCGACACCCTCGGCGGGGTGGTCGAGGTCATCGCCTACAACCTGCCGCCCGGCCTGGGCTCCTACACCCATTGGGACCGTCGCCTCGATGCGCGGCTGGCCGCTGCACTGATGGGGATTCAGGCGATCAAGGGCGTCGAGGTGGGCGATGGGTTCGCGCTCGCTGCTATGCGCGGATCGTCGGCCCAGGACGAGATCGTCATCGGTGCTGACGGGCTCGAGCGGACCTCCGGCCACGCCGGCGGCACCGAGGGCGGCATGACCACGGGCGAGGTCCTGCGGGTGCGGGCGGCGATGAAGCCGATCTCCACCGTGCCGCGGGCGTTGCGCACCATCGACACCGCCACCGGTGAGGCCGCCACAGCCCACAACCAGCGCTCGGATGCCTGTGCGGTGCCCGCCGCCGGCGTCATCGCCGAGGCGATGGTCGCCTTGGTGCTGGCCGACGCGATGCTGGAGAAGTTCGGCGGCGACTCCGTGCCTGAGACCCGCCGCAACCTGGCCTCGTACCTCGTGAATCTGAGTTATCGGTGACGGCCGGTCCGCTGCTGGTCCTCGTGGGGGCACCGGGGGCCGGTAAGTCGACCGTGGGCATTCTGTTGGCCCAGCACTGGGGTGTCGGCTTCGCCGAGACGGACGATGACGTGGTCGCGGCGGCTGGGATGCCTTTGCAGACCGTCGTGGTGGAGGCCGGCGAGCCGACATTCCGGCAGTTCGAACGTGACGCCGTGTTGGCCCGACTCGCGGACTTCGACGGTGTGTTGGCCGTGGGGGGCGGTGCTGTAGCCGACGACGCGGTGCGCGCGGCGCTGCGGGGCCGGCCGGTGGTGTGGCTGCGGGTGACCGCCCCCAATGCCGCCAGCCGAATGGGCCTGAACGCCGTGCGACCGGTGGCCCTGGGCAATGTCCGGGCTCAGTTCGCGGCCCAACTCAAGGCCCGCGCACCGCTGTACGACGAGGTCGCCATGCATATCGTCGACACCGATCACCGCCCCGTTCCGGAGGTCGCGCAGGAGTTGGCGGCATTGTTCCCGGATGTTCCGGCGCACCACGAGGCAGGAGAGCTGTCGTGACATCGCAGGTCCAGCGCATCGCCGTGGCGGTTGACCGCCCCTATGACGTGGTGATCGGCAGCGGGCTGATGGGTGAGATCATCGACGGCTTGCCGGCGGGTGCCGTGCGGGTCGCCCTCGTGCATCAACCCACCTTGCGGGTCACCGCCGAGGCCGTACGCGACGCCGTCGCCGACGCCGGCTTCAGCCCGGTGCTGATCGAGGTTCCCGACGGCGAAGATGCCAAGACCGCCGAGGTCGCCGCCTTCTGCTGGACGGCCCTGGGCCAGTCCGGCTTCACCCGGACCGACGCCGTGGTGGGCCTGGGCGGGGGTGCCGTGACGGACCTGGCCGGCTTCGTCGCGGCCACCTGGCTGCGCGGGGTGCCCGTGGTGCAGGTGCCCACAACCTTGCTGGCCATGGTCGACGCAGCGGTCGGTGGCAAGACCGGCATCAACACCGACGCCGGCAAGAACCTCGTCGGCGCCTTCCACTCGCCCAGGCGTGTCGTGTGCGACCTGGCGACGTTGGCTTCGGTGCCCATCAATGACTATGTGGCGGGTTTGGGTGAGGTCATCAAGTGCGGCCTCATCGCCGATCAGCGCATTCTGGGGCTGATCGCGGACGATCCTGCCGCGGCGCGCACACCCGAGGGCCCACATACGGCCGAGCTCATCGCCCGCAGCGTGCAGGTCAAGGCCGACGTTGTCGCGGCCGACCTGACCGAGGACGTGGGGGGCATCGGCACCCGGCGCATCTCCCGCGAGGTACTCAACTACGGGCACACCTTCGGTCACGCCATCGAACGGGTGGAGCGGTACCGCTGGCGGCACGGGGCGGCGATCTCCGTGGGCATGATGTACGTCGCCGAGTTGTCGCGGCTGGCCGGTCGGCTGGACGACGACGGCGTGGAGCTGCACCGGTCGACCCTGACCAGCGTTGGGCTGCCGGTCACCTACCGACACGGCAAGTGGCGCGAATTGCTCGATGCCAT
>JAUPKO010000262.1 GCA_030837395.1 Actinomycetota bacterium
AGGCTCTACGGCAGGCGGTTGGAACAGCGGAGGTCGGCATGACAATCCGTGGTCGTAAACGGAAGGCGGGCAAGCGCTACCCCTGCGGCAAACGCACCCGCACTGAGACGGAGAAGGACATCATGGAAACCGCAATCGAAGCCCGGCAGCGTCACTATGGCGTCACGGCAAAGCAGGCCAAAGAAGAACGGCTTGGCACCGCCTTCGGCCGGCTCGCATGGCAGGGCACGATCACCACCGCGCAATATGAGGCCGGTCGCGAGTTCGGGGAACTCTATCGCCGTCATCACATGGTGATGGGCCTGCCACTGCCGTCGCCGCGGTCTATCGCCGGCCTACTGGTCAGCGGCGGCATCTTTGGTGGATCCTCGGGCGAGCCCGATGCCCTGGCTATCGAGCGTCTCCGCCGACGGTTCGACGCCGCGACCGACGCCCTCGACCAGTGTGACCGGGATCACCGGCTCTCGCCCGGCCGGCGCCCGGCATTGCTGATCTACCGCGTCATCTGCGTGGACGAGGACACCACGCTCTGGCCGGCCGAGGATCTCGGAAATCTCCGCGTCGCGCTCAATGCGCTGGTGCGGGTGTTCAGGCTTGATCGTCAGTGAGTGCCCAGCCGCTATCGGACCCAGCGATCAGCGAGTGGTGGTGATCAACAGCTCGGCAAGACGTGCAGGTTGGTGGCGGAAAGGACCGTGATCAGTGTCGATCTCGACGACAGATGCACCTACGGACGCCGCCATCGCCCGCTGGGCATCCGGGGGCACCAAGGTGTCGGCGGTGGTCAGGACGTAAACCTGCCTACCGGAGGTCCGCAAATCGCCGCGCCACTTTTCGCGCAGCGCTGCGATGCCTTGAGGTCGCTGCGTACGCTTCAGGTAGACGCGGGCGTCGTCCTGAACGGACGGATCCATCCCCGCAACATAGGCCTCGATATTCAAGGCACACAAACCAGGACCGGCACTGACGATCAGCCCACCGAATGCCGCCATACCCGCTGCCTCGTCGCCGTGATCGAATGGGTCACTGCCCGCGAAGAGATCGAGCACCGATGTGCCGGGCCTCGGGATCCAGGCGGCTATGTAGACGACCGGCACGTCAGGGTGCTCCACAGCAATCCTCGAGGCGGTGAAACCTCCGAACGAGTAGCCAACCAGCACAACGTCACCCAGGTCGTCGGGAAGAACAGAGCGCACGGCGTTCGCGTACTCATCAAGCGACGCATCAGCTCTCCCGCACGGCAGATCGACGACGATTACCGTGTGGCCTCCCGACTCCAGCGGCTCGAGCAGCGGCTCCATCACGGCAGGAGTGTCCCAGGCTCCGGGGACTATGACGAACGTCGACATGCTGAAATTCACCTCCGCCGAGCGCTAAGCTAGTGCACAGGAGAGGATAAACCGGCGCCCACCCCGGTGGCTGGCTAGTCCAGTTGAGATTGCTGCTATGGGAGCGAGTTGGCAAGGCCGGGACCGTTGCCACCTCGTAGCCACCGTCGAAGCATGGGAGCTTCGTGATACTTTGATGCGTCGACAATGACATTGCGCTCTGGCCAGCGGATGAGCTCGGCAATTTTTCGCGTCGCGCTCACAGCGCTGGTGAGGGTGTTCAAGCTCGAGGCGCGGGCGCAACGCCGCCGATCCGATCCTCGCCGCCCTCAGTCTGCTTGGCACTCGGTTATGGCGTTGACGATGAATGTGCTCACGTCGGCGAACTGGGTTACCGAAAGCCCCGCCTGCGCCGTCGCTTGGCCCGAAGCGTCTTCTGTCAAGAACGCGATGAGGTAGTCTCGCTGGCCCGACGAGAGGGACGCTGACCTGTCGGCAAGACATTGGCAGCCTTCCTCCGTCCACTTCGTGCTCTTTGCGCAGGCATCCTTGATGTTGATCGGATCGGTCGCGCTGGCTGGGCATGCCGTCACGAGAACCGTCGCAAAACCTGCTACTAGACCACGATGCATCGCCCCCTCCGGTTTCCATGCTGTTCGCCAGACGACAAGGCATTGTCTTAACCGGCGCATCCATGTCGCCACACTAGCCACGTTGGGGTTGGCGGCAAGTGGAGAGGAATTGCAGGCCCTGGACGCCTCCATGCAATCGGGCTTTCTGGAAGGGGTCGTTTCGGCGAGACTGGATGGCAAACGCCGCTGAAGAAAGTCTCCATCTGGAACGAGCGATGGCCAAACGAACAAGCGGACTTCCGGTGAAGCCGGTTAGCGATGACGAGTTGCGCGCTTTGCTCCGCCGCCATGAATGCTCCGTGCCATTCCACGCGGTCCGCACGCGATTCCTCGGGAACATCGCCAGCCCCGCGATGTCGGCGTCACCGATCAAGGTGATGGAGGGCCTCTGGGGTGGCGAACTGCCGGCTTTCGATTCGCTTGATGACGGCAACGAGTTGATCGGCTCGCTCATTGCGGGCCTGTGGAACCGTTTGACGCGTCACCAGGACCGAAGCACACCCTTCCGCCTCACTCGCATCGATGCGGCGCCGACGCGCGGAGGGCTTTCGACGCTCGCCACGATGCGAGGCGAGGAGCTTGACGGATTTTTCGAGGGACTATTCGGCAACGAGGAATCCGTCGAGTTGCCGGAGCGGGCCCATCGTGGCCTCGCCAATCTTGCCGAAATCAGAGCGATGTTCGCCGCGGTTCTGGACGCCGCCAGTGACGACGGCATTGCTGGCACCGAGAAGGACAGACAAACGACGCTTCAGCTCACACGCACCATGACCAGGAACGCTGAGCACGAGATGCATGAGATAGTGTTGTCGTGTGTGCGCGCCCGTAGGCAGTTCCTGTCGACCCTGCCTTCGAGAAGGCCCACTCTGCACTGACGCTGTGTCGTGTCGGTCGGCAATGCTGGGTGCTGCGGCGTGGTCGTCTTGACGGCCAGAGTTTGTCCATCAACTTGGTAAGCGAAAGCAATACTAAAACAACTCAAAGGTACGGATCTGACGTTTCATTAATAAAAACACCAAGTGACGAATTTTGTTGTTGACGGGATTCAGCAACGCCTCTAAAAGTTCCGATATTCCAATCTCGGAACTGTGCCCGGAGCCAAGGCTTCGGGCTTTTGCGTTTTGGAGTCTCGGCGGTTGCGCATCGTCCTCACCGAGCCCGACAATGTGCGCGTAAAGTTCGAAGCGGCCTGCTTCCGGATCGGCGAGGGCTCGGCCAGACAGGCCTTCTCGCTTGCCCTGAATAAAGAAGGCCGTAAAGCCTTCACCGCCCACCGCCGGGCGCTCGCCGAGCAGTCGTCGATTCCCCGCGGCGCCGTGACCGCGGCGATGAAGTTCAAGGCCTCGA
>JAUPKO010000263.1 GCA_030837395.1 Actinomycetota bacterium
ATCTGGCCGAATTGCCGGGTAGGGTCGGGGCAATCATCGGGGCAGTGGAACAGGGCGATGTCGAGTCCGTGAAAGCGGCTGCCCACTCCCTCAAATCATCGTCTGCAATGTTGGGGGCGGTGGGCCTGGCACGCATCTGCCGGGACCTTGAGGCCGTGTCCGAACCTCCGGCCGGCGGCTCGCCGGGCCCGGTCCACGGGGTGGCAGCCTTGGCTGCAGAGGCGAAGGTCGTGACTGTTGATCTGACGCGCTACGCCGAAGGTGAGTTCGGGTCGGACTGACCTTCCGCGGTGGGTTGATCCGCGACGGCGCGCGCTCGTCTCCGCACGACTGCCAGCACCGCGGCGATCCCGACGGCCACCAGCCCCACCCACGGGATGATGTCCGAGGGTCCGACCCCGGAGGGTTTCGGCGGGATCGAGCCGACCAGGGTTCGACGAGTCCCGCCCGGCGAAGTGCCCACCGCAAGCACACTTGCGCCCGGCTGCATCTCAGCCGAGATATCGGCCGGGACCTTCATCTCGAGACTGCCCGACACATCGGTGCGGCGTTGCTCGGTCGCTTTGTCCCCGACCTGCACGACGACCTTCGACTGGCTTCGAAAGCCGACTCCGCTGACTGCCAGGCTCGGACCCACTTCGGTGCTGCCGATGGTATTCGGGTCTCGAGTATCGGAACTGGGTCCGGGAACCACCGGTGGGTCGGCGGCCGGCAGAGGCGCGGCCATTGCAACGGCCGCCGGTTCGGTCCAGGTGACGTTCAACTGGTCGGCGGTCCCGCCGTAGCCGGGTCCGTCCGCCCAGGCCGTTCCGGCGAGGGGAACGCTCAACGCCAGGACGGCAGTGGCCGCCGCTGCACGTAGCCCGCGGGCCACCGTCCTGGTTTTGTTCATATCTCCATGATCACCCGAGATCCCACCGGCTGCCAGAGTCCGGGTGGGTTATTGACTACGGTTGAAGGGAATCTTGAGCCGCAGTTGACCCGGATCACGTCATTATGGCCCAGTCCCGGTGCGATCAGGCCCAGCTGTCGTCGATCGGAGCGGTATGTCCACCACCGAGCAGCCGTCCAGGTTGGGGCGCGGACTGTCCCGCCTCGCGGCGCCGCTGCTGATTGCAGTGGCCATTCAGAGCGTCGCAAATCTGGCCTTCCACGCGGTCGTGGGTCGAACCCTGCAGGCAGCCGAATATGGTGCGCTCGGCGCTGTGCTGGCCGGAATGACGCTGGTGGCTGTTCCGCTGTCGGCGCTGCAAACTGCCGCCGCGCGCACCAGTGCCAAACACGGCGTGACCCGGGCAACTGCCGGCAGAGCCCTTTCCCGGACGCTGCTGGTCACGCTGCCACTGGCGGTGTTGTTGGTGCTCGCAGCGGGTCCAATCCGGGACTTCCTGCACCTGGGATCCTGGCTGGACGCCGCGGTGCTGGCGCCGACGCTGGTGGCGGCGGCGCTGGTGGCGATCGGGCGAGGGCTGCTGCTGGGTATCGGTCGGACCGGGCTGGTGGCCGGGTCATTTCTGGTGGCCACGGCGGTGCGACTCGGACCCGGTCTGTTGTGCGCGTACCTGTGGGGAATCTCCGGGGCCCTGATCGGCACCCTGATCGGAGAAGTCGCTGGGTTGCTGGTTGTGGTCATTCCGCTCCTGCGAGCCGAGCAGGGTCCGTTGGCCGTGGTGACCCTGGGCGACCTGCTCCGAACCGCGGTAGTCGTGGCCGGGCTGTTCACCTTTTCCACCGTCGATCTATTCCTCGCGCGCCACTACCTGGTCGGCACCGAGTCCGGTTTCTATGTGGCTGCAGCGACGATCGGCAAGACCGTGCTGGCGCTACCGGCTGCGGCCCTGTCCGTTGCCTATCCCAAACTCGTCGCCGGTTGGCTGACCGACAAGAAGGGGGCGGTGTTGCGGTCCTCGTTGTTGGTGGTCGGCGTGCCCGCCTTGGCCGGCGTCGCGGTGGTGGCGATTGCGCCCGGGCTGGTGCTGGGAATTCTCTACGGTGACAGCTATAGCGACGCCGCCGGAGTCACCAGGATTTTGGCGATCATCGCCGGCCTGAGTGCGTTCGTCTCCGTCCTGGCCCACGCCGCGCTGGCCCGCGGATCTCGCTGGGCCCTGATCCCCTGGGCGGCGGCGCTGCTGGAGATCGTGCTGATCGGGCTGCGCCATTCGACTATGACCGAGGTCGCTCAAGGGTCCGGGATTGCGTTGACCGTCGCGCTGCTGGCGTTACTGGTCACCGAACTTCCGAAGTGGCTCGGCCATCGCAGTTCCGTGCCGGCGGTACCCCAGCCAGCAAGTTGAGCCGTGCTAGCGCGGGGATTCGTCGGAGGACACCCAGGGTTCCAGCGCAGCTCTGAGGTCACGAAGTTTGTAGGGCTTGCTGAGGTAGCTGTCCATCCCCGCCTGCCGACATTCCTCGACCGTGCTCACCATCACGTCGGCGGTGGTGGCGATGATCGGGATCTTGCTGGTTGCGGTCTCACCTCGGCGAATCCTGCGAGTGGCCTCGAAGCCGTCCATCACGGGCATCTGGCAGTCCATCAGAATCGCATCGAAGTGCTGCTCCGCCAGCA
>JAUPKO010000264.1 GCA_030837395.1 Actinomycetota bacterium
ATGATCGTGGCCGCCGCGTCCGGGCCCACCGCCTCGCGTCGGGCGAGCACCGCCGAGTCGGGCACCTGCGCCCCGGCCTCGACGAGGGCGTCCACCGCACCCTCCTCGAACACCCAGACCGACCAGACCGCTGGCAGCAAACCGGCGACCTCGGCAAACACATCACTGTGCTTGACGCCCTCCAGGAACACCGCGACGGCCTCGGAATCGGACAGGATCCACTGCACCTGCTCGGCCGAGGACGTCTCATAGATCGGCACCGACACCGCCCCGGCGTACCAGATCGCGTAGTCCACGAGGGTCCACTCATACCGCGTCGACGACATCACCCCGACCCGGTCGCCCGCGCCCACACCCGCCGCGATGATCCCCTTGGCAACAGCCATCACTTCGCGCCGGAAGGCACCGGCCGAGACATCGACCCAGTCCTGCCCGAGCCGCCGGCGCAGCATGAGCTCCCCCGGATCGGCGCCGGCGCGGCGTTCGACATCGTCGGTCAGGTTGCCGATCGTGGGGTACCCGACGATCTCCGGCTCGGTGAATTCGCGCATGGTGCGTCCCTTCGGGCTGGCGGGGCCACGTGGCCCGGGCGTGGTGCTTGGGGATGAGGATGCCACGAAGCGGCCCTGACCACCCGTTGTCACACGCCAACCACCCGACCGGCGGGTGGCCGGGCCGTGGCAGGCTGGGGCCCGTGGCTGGAGTGGAGTTGGTGGACGAAACCTTCATCGCCGTCGCCCCGGAGGTGCTCGCGCCCATCATCGCCGACCCCGCCCGGTGGCCGCAGTGGTGGCCGGATCTGCAATTGACGGTGTTCATGGACCGCGGCATCGCCGGGCAGCGGTGGTCGATGGTGGGGGCGATGGTGGGGTCGGCCGAGATCTGGCTGGAGCCGGCCCTGGACGGCACGACGGTGCACTTCTACCTGCGCGGCGCACCCACCGGGCCGGACCGGGCCACCGCCGACGATCTGCCCGACACACCCGCGGGCTGGCGCCGGGCCGACGCCATCAGACGCCGACGCGCGCTGGACTGGAAGCGGCATGTGTGGGCGCTCAAGGACGAACTCGAAGGTGATCGACCCCCGGGCTTCCCGGCCCCGCCACCGGACGCGCCCGCCGCCACCGCGCATTGATGCCCCGGACATCAGTAATGTCGGGCGCAGTCACCTCGACGCGCCCACTTACGGAGGACCGAATGGCCGACAGCACCGAAGCCGAGATCACGATCAACGCCCCCGCGGCCGACATCATGGACGTCATCGCCGACCTCGAGAAGTACCCCGAGTGGAGCGACGGCGTGAAGACGATCGAGGTGCTCACCTCCTTTGAGGACGGCCGACCCAAGACTGCCCGCTGGACGGTCGACGCAGGCATCATCAAGGACGTCTACGACCTCGAATACGAATGGAACGGCAACCACTCGGTCAGCTGGCACCTCACCCAGGGCAGCATGCTCAAACTCGACGACGGCACCTACACCCTCGACGAGGTCGGTGGCGTGACCAAGGTCAGCTACGAACTCAAGGTCGACCTGAGCATCCCGATGCTCGGGATGATGAAGCGCAAGGCTGAGAAGTCGATCGTGGATACGGCTCTCAAGGGTCTGAAGAAGCGGGTCGAGGGCTAATCAAGCATGTCGCAGAGCGAGCAGCCTCCCTGGTGGAGCGCGGAGGACGATGCGTTCGCCGACGCCACACCGCTGTTCGAAGGTGATCGTCAGCCAGAACTCGACGTTGAGGCGGCGGTGCCACCGCCGTTGCCGCCGCCGGCTGCGGCCGAACCGGTCGGCACCCCCATCGGCGAGGCGCTGCGACTGGCAGCGGCCCTCGCCGAGTGGTCCAACCAGTCGGGCCTGACCGACACCCTCAAGGAGTTGGCCGCTGAGGCCGCAGACGCCTTGGCGGAGGGTGCACAGGTCGCGGCGGACGGCGACTGGGACGATGCGGGAGCGGGGCCCACCGCCGCCGGGCCCGGGCCCACTGCCGCGGCCCCCGACGAACCGCACCTGGTCTGCGACTACTGCCCGTTGTGCCGCAGCGTCGAGGTGATGCGGCACGTGCAACCGCAGGTCTCACAGGGCCTGGCCGAGGCCATGGCCTCGTTGACGGCGGCCCTCAACGTGGCGGTCGAAGGCTTCGCCGCACGCAACAAACCGCAATAGCCGGTGGCCCGGCCGCGGCGTCCCACCTCGGCTTGGCCGCTCGTCCCACAACCGCACACCAGAGCAGAAACGGGTGGCACCATGACCCTCACGATCGGCGTCGACATCGGCGGAACCAAAATCGCGGCCGGGGTGGTGGACGAGAACGGCAAGATCCTCACCCGGACCCGGCGGCGTACGCCGAGCCGCGACATGGACGCCGTGGTGAACATCGTCAACGATGCGATCATTGAGCTCGCCGCCAGGCACACCATCGAAGCCGTCGGCGTGGGCACCGCAGGGTTCATCGATGCCAATCGGTCCCGGGTGATGCTCGCCCCCAACCTGGGCTGGACCGACGCGCCGCTCAAACTCGTCATCGAACGAGCGACTGGGCTGACTGCGGTGATCGAGAACGATGCCAATGCGGCTGCCTGGGGTGAGCGGCGCTTCGGCGCCGGCCGTGGTGCCATGGACTGCATCGCGATCACCGTGGGCACGGGGATCGGCGGCGGACTGATCTTCGATGGGGCGCTGTACCGCGGCATGCACGGGATGGCGGCCGAGGTCGGCCACTTGTGCGTCTCGCCGGGCGGGCGCTTGTGCGGCTGCGGTCAGCGGGGGTGCTGGGAGCAGTACGGCAGCGGCAACGCGTTGGTGCGCACGGCGCGTGAACTGGCCTCGGAGCGGCGGGACGAGGCGAAGATTCTGCTCGAGCTCGGCGACGGCACCCCTGAAGGTGTGCAGGGCGCACACATCACCGAATCGGCGCGCCTGGGCGACCCGGTGTCGTTGGAGGCGTTCGCGGTGACGGGTGGCTGGTTGGGTCGTGGGATGGCTGACCTGGCCGCGGTGCTCGACCCCGAGGCGTTCGTGATCGGCGGCGGCGTCAGCGAGGCCGGCGACCTGCTGTTCGTGCCGACCCGGGCGTCGTTCCTGGAGCACCTGTCCGGGCGGGCCTACCGGGTGGTGCCGGAGTTGCGGCTGGCCGAGTTGGGCAACGATGCGGGCATCGTGGGGGCGGCCGACCTCGCACGCCTGTGACGGGTTGGGGCCTGCGGCGGGGTGGTGCTGCGGCGGGGTGGTGCTGCGGCGGGGTGGTGCTGCGGC
>JAUPKO010000025.1 GCA_030837395.1 Actinomycetota bacterium
AGACCGGCTGACCGACTCCCGTACCCTTACCCGGTGACCTCCTTCGCCGGCGATGCTGCTTTTAGTACCCGCCATATCGGCCCGGATCAGGGCGAGATCGAAACGATGCTCAAGGTCGTGGGCCACGACAGCCTCGACTCCCTGATCGATGCTGCGGTGCCGGCCGGGATCCGAGACGAGCTGCTGGACCTACCCGCACCTCTGTCGGAGGCTGACGTGCTGGCAGACCTTCGGCGACTGGCGCGGGCGAACAAGCCGCGGACCGCGATGATCGGAATGGGCTACTACGGCACCATCACACCTGCGGTCATCCGGCGAAACCTGCTCGAGAGCCCGGCCTGGTACACCGCCTATACGCCCTATCAGCCGGAGATCTCACAGGGTCGACTGCAGGCCCTGCTGATGTTCCAGACGATGGTGTCCGACCTGACCGGGCTACCACTGGCCAATGCCTCCCTACTGGACGAGCCGACGGCCGCGGCGGAAGCGATGGCGCTGGCCCGGCGCAGCGGGCGAAGCAAATCCCCGGTGTTCCTGGTCGATACCGACACCCACCCCCAGACGCTGGCTGTGTTACGGACTCGAGCCGAGCCGGTCGGGATCGAGATTGTCGAGTTCGACCCGCGCGTGAGCCACGATCGCCCGGACGCGTTCGGGGCGCTGCTGTCATATCCGGGGTCGAGTGGTCGTCTCTGGGATCCGCGGACAGCCATCGCTGAATTGCGGGCCCTGGGCGCGGCGGTGGCGGTGACCACTGATCTGTTGGCGCTGACGCTGATCGCGGCGCCGGGAGCGATGGGTGCGGACATCGTGGTCGGGTCAGCGCAGCGGTTCGGAGTCCCGATGGGATTCGGCGGCCCACACGCGGGGTTCATAGCCGTGCGACAGGGCCTGGAGCGCAGTCTGCCCGGTCGCCTGGTGGGGGTGAGTAAGGACGAGGACGGACGCGTCGCCTACCGGCTGGCCCTCCAGACGCGTGAGCAGCACATCCGCCGGGAGCGCGCCACAAGCAACATCTGCACGGCACAGGTTCTGCTGGCCGTGGTCGCTGCGATGTACGCCGCCTATCACGGTCCGGTGGGACTCCGCGAGATCGCGACGACTGTGAACGACCGAGCTCGCCGACTGGCCGCCGGATTCACGGCGGCGGGGCTGGTTCTGACCTCTGCGGAGTTCTTCGACACGCTCGGCTTGCGTGTCCCTGGTCAAGCCGCGGAGGTGCTGGCGGCGGCGCGCGCGGCGGGGATCGACCTACGCGAGGTTGACGCCGACACGGTCGGGCTGACCGTGGATGAGACCACCCGCGACGAAGACTTGGAGCGGGTGGCGGATGCAATCGGTCAGGCGCTGGGGTTGCCGGTCGAGCTGACTGAGGTGGGGAGCGAGTCGATCCCGGCAGGACTGCGCCGTGGCGTGGACTACCTGGACCACGAGTGGTTCAACGACTTTCACAGCGAAACCGCCATGATGCGATACCAGCGTAGGCTCTCCGACGCCGACCTGGCGCTGGATAGGTCGATGATCCCGCTCGGATCGTGCACGATGAAGTTGAATGCGGCAGCGGAGATGGAGGCGATCAGCTGGCCGGAGTTCGCGGACCTGCATCCGTTCGCGCCGGCTGAGGAGAGCGCCGGATTTGCCGAGCTGATCACCCGACTGGAGTCCTGGTTGGCCGCCATCACCGGGTACGACGCGGTGTCGGTGCAGCCGAATGCGGGCAGTCAGGGGGAGTTCGCCGGCCTGCTCGCCATCCGGTCCTATCTGGTTGACCAAGGGCAGCCGGAGCGAGACGTCTGCTTGATACCTTCCAGCGCGCACGGAACGAACGCGGCCAGTGCGGTGATGGCCGGACTTCGGGTGGTGGTGGTCGGCTGCGATGACCGTGGCAATGTCGATCTGGCTGATCTGCACGCGAAGATAGCCCTGCACGCGACGTCCCTGGCAGCGCTGATGATCACCTACCCGTCGACTCACGGAGTCTTCGAGCAGGAGGTGCAACAGATCTGCGGATTGGTCCACGACGCCGGCGGTCAGGTCTACCTCGATGGCGCCAACCTCAACGCCCTGGTGGGATTGGCCCCGCCCGGTCGGTTCGGGGCCGATGTGTCGCATCTGAACCTGCACAAGACCTTCTGTATTCCACATGGCGGCGGCGGTCCAGGCGTCGGCCCGGTGGGGGTCAGAGCCCACCTGGCGCCCTATCTACCCGGTCATCCGCTGCGGCCCGACGCGGGGCCGACCGGTCGCGGCTTCCGGGACGGTGGCGTCGGACCCGTCAGTGGTGCTCCGTGGGGAAGTGCCGGCGTCCTTCCCATTCCCTACGCCTACATCCGATTGATGGGTGCTGACGGTCTGCGGGAGGCGACACGGACCGCAATCCTTTCTGCCAACTATCTGGCCGCCCGGCTGAGGGAGCACTACCCCATCCTCTACGCAGGTGAGACCGGTCTTGTCGCGCACGAGTGCATCGTCGATATCCGGGCCATCACCAAGGCGACCGGGGTGACGGTGGACGATATCGCCAAGCGACTCATCGACTACGGCTTCCATGCCCCGACCATGTCGTTCCCGGTGGCCGGCACGTTGATGATCGAACCCACCGAGAGCGAGGATTTGGCCGAACTCGACAGGTTTGTCGCTGCGATGGCGGCGATCAAGGCGGAGATCGACCGGATCGCGGACGGCAGGGTCGCCGTCGCCGACTCGGAACTGCGCCACGCGCCCCACACTGCGCTGTGTCTGGCGGGGCCGTGGGGGAGGGGCTACGACCGGATGTCGGCCGCCTATCCGGCCGGTGCGGACCCGGGCAAATATTGGCCGCCGGTGCGCCGGATTGACGGGGCTCACGGCGACCGCAACCTGGTATGCAATTGCCCGCCGCCGGAGGTGTTCGAGTAGCTGGGGGTCCACTCGTACCGCCGACGACGGGCAGGTGCGTCGCGGAACTGATCAGCTGGTTGCTGGCACCTTGATCGCGGAGATCTCCAGTTCGATCGTGATCTTCTCGCCCACCAGCACACCGCCGGCGTCCAGTTTGGCGTTGAAGTTCACGCCGAACTCGGTTCGGTTGATGGTGGTCTGACCTTCGAAGCCCACTCGCTCGTTGCCGTAAGGGTCGGTGGCCGCACCGGTGAACTCGAAAGCCACGGTGACGGACTTGGTGACGCCCTTGATGGTCAGGTCACCGACCACATCGAAGGTATCGGTGCCGGTCTGGCTGACCCCGGTGGAGGCGAAAGTGATCTCCGGGTAGTTCTGTGCATCAAAGAAGTCGTTGGTGCGCAGGTGTTCGTCCCGCTGCGGGTTGCGGGTGTCGACGCTGGCGACCTGCATCGTGACCTCGGCCTTCGATGCGGCCGGGTTGTCGGTGTCGAGCGTGATCGCACCGGCGAACTCGTCGAAACTGCCCCGGACCTTGGTGACCATGGCGTGGCGGGCGACGAAGCCCAGTCGGCTGTGGCTCGGATCGAGGGTGTAGCTGCCGGTGACGGTGGGTGCGAGTGTTGCGGTGCTCATTAGGACTCCCTGAGTTGGAACGGTTGTCTGGATTTGGTTGCAAGTTCAACTATATATGTATTTGTAGACATGTCAACAACTGCCGTATAGTTGCCCGCGTGACAGTACCGAGATGGCTGACCGAACCCGAGGACCGGGCCTGGCGAGGACTGCACCAGATGAATCGGGCACTGGACCACGCGCTCAGTCGCCGACTCGGGGACGACTCCGGGCTATCCGTGGCTGACTACGAGTTGTTGGTACCACTATCCGAGGCCGCAGATCGTCGACTCCGGGCGCGAGACCTTGGTCAACTCGTGCAGTGGGAGAAGAGCAGGCTCTCCAAGCACGTGTCTCGGATGGAGCAGCGGGGACTGGTCTCGCGGCAGGAGTGTTCCTCCGATGCGCGGGGGTCGTTCATCTGCCTCACCGAAACTGGTTGGGCCGCCATCACTGCGGCCGCGCCGGACCACGTCGAGGCCGTTCGGCGGTACTTCGTGGACCTGCTGGATGCTGGTGAGTTGCGGATGTTCGCGGAGGTGTCCGACCGGGTAGTGGCTCGGGCCGCGGAGGCCTCCGGGAGTCGGGACCCCTGCGACTAACCCGACGTGCCTTGTGCAGGTAGCGGGCACTCGCGGCCATTCCCTATGAGCAGTGGGCGTTCGCGGCCATATATGGCCGCCAACGCCCACTGTCTTGCAGGTCTGGCCGCCAATGTCCGATTTGGATCCGTCAGGGCCCAGAGCCGTCCGTCGTCTGCGCCGGCCGCCTCCGCCAGTGGGATGCCCTCCCCGGGACTGCTGCGCTTTACGTCTCCGGGGAGGGCATCCCACTGGCGGAGGCTCCGCGGGTGGTGGCGGCGCGGGTGGATGTCCTCTGTGGACTCCGCTAGAGCTGTTCTGAGGCCGACACGCCGTGGACACGCCGGGGTTGGGGGTGCGGCGGGCGATCGTGGAGTGTGGAGAGGACGTCGCGAGGGGTTGGGCTTGGGTTAGGCGCGCTCGAGCGAATCGAGGCCTTCGCCGGGATGTGGGACGCCGTGACGGCGATCGATGATCAGGCTCGCCACCCCGACCGCGGAGAGCGCCAAGGCCACGACCGCTACCACCGTCGCCACTTGGGCCACGCTTGCGTGCCACACGCTGACACCCGCGAAGATGAACACCACGGCCGCCCACAACGCGAACACTGCCCGCCGGTCATCGACGGCAAGTCGGGAGTAGAGCAGGAACTGGGCGAGGGAGAAGGCCGCCCCGATCAGGCCGAAGATCCATAGGTCGGGTGCGAGGGAGGCGTAGTCATCGCCAGCCACCACAGCGATGACCAGGCCAGGCATCAGGGCCAGCGCCAGCACCAGCACGGCGCCGATGGCCGCAACTGCCCCGGCCGCAATGGCGGTCGTCTGTTGCCGTCGGTCATCGGCCATCCGCGGGAATGCGACCACGGCAATGAAGGCCGGCAGCCAGAAGGCGATCTTGGTGACAATGGCACCAACGGCGTAGGCACCGGACTCCGG
>JAUPKO010000265.1 GCA_030837395.1 Actinomycetota bacterium
CCGCCCGATACCGGGCCTTCAGCTTCTCGTTCGCTCCCATGCCTGCAACCTACGAACCGACGGACGAAACCGTCCACCACCACAGCAACATTCGCCTATATCCGAGAGTCGGGTGCGCTCACCAACAGGCACGGCCCGGAAGTTTCTGGAGCCACCGGTCAAGGCGCGTATGGCAGAGCCAGCCGAAGCTCATCGACTTTCAGACCCGTTAAAACGGCGATGTCCGCCAACGAATTCCCAGAATCGAGCATCCTCTCGACCTGCTTGCCGTACGTGCAAAGAGACTTGGTGAGTTCCGCCGAAGCCTCAACGCGCTCCTGCTCATCGACGTCGTCGCCGGCCGCCGATAGAGTCTCGAGCTTCCACACTTTCACCTCGGCAAGGCCGGCCAGTGCACGTGTGAAAAGCACACCATCGGCCATGTTGGCCAACTCCCGCTCAGCGTCGGCATTGTCGGTAGGCGTTTCCTTATCCATGGCCGAACCGTAGGGCCCGGCCTCGCTCCGCGGCCACCATCACAGCCACATTCGCCTAAAAGTGGCCCACTGACAGGTTGCCTCCACGTCCGCTCAGTTCAAGCGCACGTGATCCCGACCGGCGACGTCTCCCGCCCATGTGTACATCGCAGCGTGCGGCTACCGGCAAGCGGCAGCCGCAGGAACACACACCTCTTGCACTCTGGGCCAGAATCGATCACAAATCGACGGACGAAAATCGGAATCGGTATTCGCACCCGAGATCGCAGAGCCACATTGCGCCGCGCACACCGCCAGGAATCCAGTGCCTGAGAGGGGCCCGGAAGCGCTCGCCCACGCCTTATGAGTGCGGCCTCTGTAGGCACTCGCTCGCGAGGAATGCGAGTGCCGATTCCATTCGTCGTCTGATCGACACCCGGAGCTCTAACGTGGACTGTGGAACCAGGTTGGTCGCCGTGTTCTCCCGTACGCCGCAGGCCACGCCACCGCTCATCTTTTCGCCGCCACATCGATCCGCGCAACAAATCGCTGCACTGCCTCTGCCGCCGCGTCGATCGTCCTGGCAAGTTCAAGATGGTCCAGCCCCTCCAGCGCGCCCAGGTAAATCGGCGGCCAGTGCGGCAGCGCGGCCACATTCGGCGGCCATGGCTGCTGGGCGCGCGCGTCGAAAACCGCGATACACGCGTTGCGCGTTGACAATAGATCGGTGTCGGGCAGCAGCCCTTCGAGAAGCTGCAAGTCCACGAGGTCGTGAGCGCGGTCGTTGATCTTCGGCGCGTCAAGCACTGCGGTGACCGCATGGAGCTTCTGCGCGATCTGCCACGGAACGGTCATGCACGGCACGGAGACCGCCGCGGGAACCCCGACAAGGCCGAGGGCATCCGAGGTGAGGGTGTCGAACTGGTCGGCATTGCCGGCTTCGACGGTAGAGACCTCGATCGGAACAGATGCGAAAGGCTTGCCGCGGTAGTTCAGCTTGGCGGTGAATCGTCGCGGCTTCACGGGCATGCCGGGAACATCGATCTCCTCGGGGACGGTGAAGATCGCTGTGAACCCCTCCCACCCCGTCTCGCCGGCCTCGGCCAGCCGCTCATGGACTTCTTCGATGTCAAGACGTGCGACGGTGTCGAAGTCTTTGGAGGTCCGTGAATCGGGGATGCCCCGGCGCAGCTCCAGCGACGATCCACCTTTGACCAACAGCAGCGGAGTGCCGTTGTCGTCGGTGAGCATGGCCGCGAACTGAGCGACGACGATCATCGCAACGTGCCGCTGCAATCGGCCGAACACCACACCTTGCCGTTGCGCTGCTTGCGTGAGCCGATCTCGCAATGAGCGCAGGTTCGTCGGTGGTGACGAATAGGGCTGGTTCACGCCGACTTCCCCTTGGCGCGCACGCGTAGACCGGTGGCAGGTTCATCGAGTGCGGCGCGTAGCTCAGCCGCCGGCGAACGACGAAGCGTGCCCTCGGCTTCGGCCCGTTCGATCGCCGTCCGAAGCTGATAGGGATCAGTCCCCGTGTCCAGGCAGTCTTTGATGGTTCTCGCAACCGTTGTCACAGGTATGGCGTCGACCGACGTGATGTCGGTTGCTGGGAGGTCGCGACGGTGAAGCCGGTACAGCTCACTCCCCGCTGCGCGGGGATGGTTGTCGCGCGGCACCGTGAGGTGAATGCGCGAAGGGTTCACGTCAGCGAGGGCGTGAAGCGCCAAGGCCGATTCATGCGAGATAACGCCGCGGCCCAACGTCCACGCCACGGCAGCTGCGAGATCATCGTGTTCTCCACGCGGCAAAACTGGCACCCGGTACACACCACGACCGGTGCGCTCAAGACGTCCGCGTGCGGCGAGAAGGCGAAGCTGCACGGGGTCCACACCGATATCCCGAGCGTCGCGAGTCGTCACATAGCCATGCTGCTCGGCTGCAAGTTCGACAAGCTGATCCCAGATCGCCATGTGCGCAATCGTATCAAATAGATACGTTTCTGCACACAACACCGAAGATGGGCGGCAAACCTACCCCGTATGACTGGCGAAGGATCGATGCTCGCACAACTGGCCAACCGGCAGCGCGACAATCCCCCGCACTGTCGGCCCCGCAAAGTAAGGTCAGCTTCGTTTGGTGCTTGAACGTTGAGGAACGGGGGTGACGCATGGACGCGTTCGGTGTCCTGAACGAGGTCTTGGGGGACTACGAGAACTTCGTCAAGGGCTTCCTGGAGATCAAGGACGACCAGATCCGCAGCAAAGTGGAAAAGGAAATCTCTGACGGTCTGCTCTGGCCGGAGCCGTGGCTCGCGCTGAACCCCGCGTTCGAGTCGGGTGGCACAGTCACCGAACTCGTTGGCCAAAAAGTCCTCGATCCCGAGGCGACCGCCATCTTCCGAGACCCGTCCGGCAAAGAGATCGAATTCCACCGCCACCAGGCGGACGCCTTTGAGATAGCCAACCGCCGCGAGTCCTACGCGCTCACCACCGGTACTGGATCGGGCAAGTCGATGGCGTACATCGTGCCGATCGTCGATCGGGTGCTGCGCGAGGGCTCGGGCAAGGGGGTGCGGGCCATCATCGTCTATCCGATGAATGCCCTGGCCAACAGCCAGCGAAATGAGCTTGAGAAGTTCCTCGGAAAGACGAACCCGAAAGTCAGCTTCGCGAGGTACACGGGCCAGGAGAACAGGGAGGAACGCGAGAAGACCCTCGCCTCTCCCCCGGACATCCTGCTGACCAACTACGTCATGTTGGAACTGATGCTCACCCGTCCGAAGGAGCGCAAGAACCTCATCAGCAGCGCAGCGAACCTGTCGTTTCTGGTTCTCGATGAGCTGCATACCTATCGTGGCCGGCAGGGCGCCGATGTGGCGATGCTGGTCCGCCGGCTGCGCGGTGCCGTCAACTCGAAGGAGGTCCAGTGCATTGGTACCAGTGCAACACTGGCCGGTCCCGGCACCAAGGCCGAGCAGCGCCAGCAGGTCGCTCAATTGGCGACGAGGATCTTCGGCGTAGAGGTGCCGGCCTCCAACGTGGTCGGGGAAACCCTGCGACGTGCGACGACGGGCGAGGCGGACTCGGCCGCGCTGACGGCACGGCTGGCAGCACAGGCGCCGGCAGAGTGGGAAAAGCTCAGGGCCGACCCGCTGGCTGTGTGGACTGAGCAGCACTTTGGCCTGCATACCGACGACGAGGGCAAGCTGGCCCGACGCACTCCAGCCAAGCTCCGCGATGCCGCCAAGAAACTGCACGACGAGACCGGCGTGGATGAGTCGGTCTGCGGGGAGAAGCTGCAGGAACTGCTGCTCGCCGGTTCGCGAGCCCGCGACCCGCAGGGCCGTTCGCTGTTCGCCTTCAAGCTGCACCAGTTCATCGGTAAGGGCGACACCGTCTACACCACCCTGGAACCCCCAGCAAAGCGTTTCCTCACCACCCAGTACCAGCGCAGCGCACCCAACAGGCCCACGGGACAGCCGCTGTTCCCACTGGCGTTCTGTCGCGAGTGCGGCCAGGACTTTCTGGTCGTGAACCTGGAACGCGGGGGTGAGAGCTTCAGTCCCCGCATCCCGAATTCTGATCTTGTCGAACATCCCGACGCCGATGGCCTGTTGCTCGTGACAGAAGCACCTTGGCCGGACCCGCAGGACCCTGCACTGCTCGACCTGATTCCCGAGGATTGGGTGGTGTCCAGCGGGAGTGGTCAGGTGATCGATAAGGCTCGAATCACGAAGTTGCCCAATTCGTTACGTGTCGACGAATTCGGAACCATCACCGATGACGGGATGCCGGTGGCATTCTTCGAGCGACTTGAATTCTGCCCATCGTGCAAGACGAGTTACGAGAGTGCCCGCCAATCTCAGTTCTCCCGCGTTGCCAGCCTGGGCACCGAAGGCCGCGCGAGTGCGGTGACGGTGCTCTCGCAGTCGATTGTCAGAGCCCTCAGATCCGAAAACGACCTAGATGACGACGCGCGAAAGTTCCTGGCGTTCAGCGACAACCGCCAGGACGCGAGTCTGCAGGCAGGTCACTTCAACGACTTCGTCCTGGTCGGGCTGATCCGCTCAGCCCTATACCGCGCCGCCTTGGACTACCAGGAACAGAACCCCGGAGAACCGCTCACCGACGAGAACCTTGGACCGGAAGTGGTGAAATCGCTGGGCGGGAAAAGCTTGAAGTTCTTCGCCCGCGACGAGGAGACTGCCGACGAGCACATCCCGCGGAAGAAGATCGCCCGCGCACTGCGCGACGTCGTCACTTACCGCCTGTGGGCCGACCTCAAACGTGGCTGGCGTATCACTATGCCCAACCTGGAACAGACCGGACAGCTGCGCCTGGCCTATGAGGGTGTGGATGAGCTCGCCGGCAACGACGATAAGTGGGAAGTCTGCGGTGAACCCCTGGCCAGCGCCGGCGCCGAGACGAGAAAAGAGGTGATGCATGTTCTTCTCGACGAGCTTCGCAGAAATCTCTGCATCGACACCGAATTCCTCACCGACGAGAAGTTCGATGCCGTCCGGCGCGCCAGCAGGGAATGGCTGAAGGATCCGTGGGCAATCTCCGATGACGCCGGGATGTACAGCGGGCTGGCCTACCCTGGTGGGCGTCCGAAGGGGACGACCGGGATCGGTGCGGATCTTCACCTGTCCGGGTTGGGCGCGTACGGGCGCTGGCTGCGACGCCCAAATCGCTTCCCTGACTTTCAGCCGGCCCTCAAGACGAAGGATGCCGACGCGCTCATCGAGAGCCTGATGCATGTCATGGCCGGCGCCGGCATCCTGGTACGCATTCCGGTCCCCAAGCGGCCCACGGGCTACCAGCTGCGCGCTGATCTCATCGCCTGGTATCCCGGCACGGGTGAGCGTCGCGCACCAGACCCGATCCGCAGTAATCAAACCGACGGCAGGGTCAATCCGTACTTCCGCGCGCTATACGCCGAAACGGCGAAGAAGCTCGTCGGCTTGGAGGCCCGTGAGCACACCGCGCAGGTCGAGCCGTCCAAACGCCAGAAGCGCGAAGAAGAGTTCAGCGCGGCTCGGCTTCCCGTTCTGTACTGCTCGCCCACGATGGAGCTGGGCGTCGACATCAAGAGTCTCAATGTCGTCGGCATGCGCAACGTCCCGCCGACCCCCGCCAACTATGCGCAGCGTTCGGGGCGTGCTGGCCGGTCAGGTCAGCCGGCGGTCGCGCTGACGTACTGCGCTACCGGCAACGCGCACGACGCCTATTACTTTCGGCGCAGTCAGGACATGGTCGCCGGAGCAGTCGCTCCACCACGATTGGAGCTGGGCAACCAGGATTTGGTGCGCGCGCACGCCCACTCGATCTGGCTGGTGAAATGCGGCCTGGACCTCAAGTCGAGCATGGTCGATCTGCTGGAGATCGACCAGCCCGGCCAACCTCTGCGTGCCGAGGTGCTCACGACGATCGAATCCCCATCCAGTCGCAGCACCGCCATCACCGCGATCACCGACGTGCTCACAGCGACAACCGAAGTGACCTCGGCCCCGTGGTGGACGCAGACCTGGATCGCCGACACCGTCGATCAGGCGCCGACTCGCTTCAACCACGCTGCGGACCGGTGGCGTGGGCTCTACAACGAGGCGCAAACGGAGCTGGACCAGGCCAATACGACGCTGAAAACCATCGGCGCATCGGAGGGCTCGAAGCAACGCGCCCGCGGCCGAATCTCAGAGGCACGTGCTGCACTCGACCTCCTCAAGGGACAGGTCGACGACGTTCTTCAGGGTGACTTCTACACCTACCGCTATTTCGCCTCGGAAGGCTTCCTGCCTGGCTACTCGTTCCCGCGGCTCCCATTGTCGGCCTTCATTCCTGCCGAACGTCGCACCCGCAGCGGCGGTGAAGGCGATTTCATCCAGCGGCCTCGGTTCATGGCGATCAGCGAGTTCGGCCCCGGCGCGTTCATCTACCACGAAGGAGCGCGCTACGAGGTCAACCGCGTCAGCCTGCCCGCCCGTGACGACGGCACCGGTGTTCACATCACCGAGATCAAGCGCTGCAGCGCCTGCGGATACCTCCATGAATCCACCGAACCCGATCTCTGCCAGCACTGCGGTGCGCCGTTCGCGCTCGAGAGCACGATGGCCAACTTGATGCGGTTGCTATCGGTCAAGACCCGACGGCGCGATCGGATCAGTGCAGACGAGGAGGAGCGCCAGCGAGCCGGGCACGAGATCGTCACGACAATTCGCTTTGTGCCGCACGGCGTTCGGGCTGGGCAACTCACCAGCACGATTACCGAAGGTGGCCACGAGCTCGGCACCATGACTTACGGCGATACCGCGCTGATCCGCCGGATGAACGTCGGCCTGCGTCGCCGCAAGGACAAGGACGTTCGCGGGTACGTGCTGGACACCGTGGATGGCCGCTGGTGCAAAGAAGCAGACCTCGCCAAGAACGTGCACGGTGAGGCCCCGCGATATCAGCGAGTGATCCCCCACGTCGAGGACCATCGCAACGCATTGCTGCTGCATCTGGATCCATCGATCGGCACAGATCAGCGGATGGCCGCAATGTATGCGCTCAAACGGGGCATCGAGGCCGTCTACCAGTTGGAGGGTTCCGAACTTGCGGTAGAGGCACTGCCCAGCAATACCGGTGACCACGCCTGGTCGCGGTTGTTGTTCTTCGAAGCCGCCGAGGGTGGGGCCGGCGTTTTACGCCGACTTGCCACCGAAAACGGACAAATCAACCAGGTGGCACGAAAAGCACTGGAAATACTTCACTTCGATCCCGATACCGGTGCGGACCTGCACCGCGCACCGCACGCGATCGAAGACTGTGCGCAAGCCTGCTACGACTGCCTGCTGTCCTACAGCAACCAGTGGGATCACCAGCACCTGGACCGCCACCGCGTCGTCGACCTGCTCCAGCGGCTCGCCGCATCCAGTGTGGCTGTCGGCGCCGGCGGTGAGGACCGAGCGGCGCAGCTCGAGCGTCTGACCAAGGCCTGTGACAGCGAGCTGGAGAAGCAGTTCCTCGTTCTTCTGGAACAGCACGGTTTTCGGCTCCCTGACGATGCCCAGAAAATAGTCGACGGTTACTACGTTCGACCCGATTTCGCGTACCACACCGACGGAATGGATGTCGCCATCTTCATCGACGGCCCCATCCACGACACCGCGCATCAGAGTCAGAAGGACGAGCAGGCACGCATGAAGCTCGAAGACGAGGCGGGGTGGCTGGTACTGCGCTTCCACCATGACAACGCAGGTACCAACTGGCTCAACACCATTGCTGAGCACGGCGGCGTGTTTGGTGAAGCGAAGGCGGACGCGTGACGACGCTCGACTACCCTGCCGGCAGCCTGGTCAATGCCCGCGGCCGGGACTGGCTGGTCCTCCCCGGCTCCCCTGACGGCACGCTGCTGGTTCGCCCGCTCGGCGGGCACGAGCACGAGACCACTGTGCTGCTGCCCGAGATCGACGACTTTGCGGCCGCCACCTTCGAACCACCGACGGTCGACGACCGCGGGGATGCCGGGCGGGCCCGCCTGCTTCGGGACGCGCTTCGGCTGTCGTTTCGTGCCAGCGGCGGCCCGTTCCGTTCCTTCGCGCGCCTAGCCGTCGCGCCCCGCAACTACCAGCTGGTTCCGCTGATGATGGCGGCCAACCAGGATGTCACTCGGCTGCTGATCGCCGATGGCGTCGGTATCGGCAAGACCGTCGAGGCGGGGCTCATCGCCGCCGAGTTGCTGGCCACCGGGGAAGCGCAGCGGTTGGCGGTGTTGTGCTCGCCGCAGCTGGCCCCGCAATGGCAGGGCGAGCTCCGGCACAAGTTCGGTATCGACGCGCACCTTCTGTTGCCGTCCACGGTCAACCGGCTGACACGCGGCGTCCCGTTCGGATCCAACGTCTACCAGCACTACCCGTATCTGGTGATCTCCACCGATTTCATCAAGCAGAAGTCCCGCCGTGACGAATTCGCCTTGCACTGCCCGGAATTGGTGGTTGTCGACGAGGCGCACACCTGCGTGGCATCCGCCGGCGTCGGCAAGTCCTCCCAGGCACATCTGAGATATGCATTGCTGCGCAAACTCGCCGACGACCAGCAGCGCCACCTGCTGCTACTGACCGCGACTCCACACAGCGGCGACGACGCCGCCTGGCAGTCGCTGATCGGCCTGCTCGACGACCGCCTCGGCGACCTGCCGGCAGATCTGTCTGGCCGCGGCCGTGAAGACGACCGTAAACTGTTAGCCAAGTATATGATCCAGCGCCAGCGCGCCGACATCCGCGAATACCTCAACGAGGACACCCCGTTCCCCGATCGGGAAACCACCGAGACCGCGTACAAACTCACCGCGGCATACCGCCAACTGTTCGACGACGTGATGGACTACGTCCGCGAACAGGTCGCCGACCCCAAGCTCAGCGCGGTGCGGCAACGCGTCCGTTGGTGGTCGGCGATCGCGCTGCTGCGGTGCCTGGCCTCCAGCCCGGCCACAGCCGAACAGACCCTGCTCAACCGTTCGGCGGTCGCAGCCTCCGACGACGAGTCCGAGGTGGACGCCTACGCCGAACCCCGCATTCTGGACACCGATCTGGACGACACCCTCGAAGCCGAGGACGTCACCGTCGGCGCCGACACCGGTGACAACGACGCGCCCGAAACCAAAAGCCGGAAGCGGCTGCGCGAGTTGGCAGCTCAGGCGGCAGCACTGAAGGGCCCGCGGTCCGATGCGAAACTCAAGCGGCTCGTCCCGCTGCTCAAGGAACTCCTCGACGAGGGCTACCACCCCATCGTCTTCTGCCGCTACATCCCGACCGCAGACTATCTCGCCGAACACCTGAGTTCAGCCCTGTCGAAGGTCAAAGACCTCAAGATCGACGCCGTCACCGGAACTCTGCCACCGGAGGAACGCGAATCCCGCGTCGACACCCTCAGCGCCCACGACGGCCCCCGCCTGCTGATCGCGACCGACTGCCTCTCGGAGGGCATCAATCTACAGGACGGCTTCAGTGCCGTTGTCCATTACGACCTGGCGTGGAATCCCACCCGCCATGAACAACGCGAAGGCCGCGTCGACCGGTTCGGCCAGCAAGCCCCCACCGTGCGCACCGTGACGTACTACGGTGAGGACAACGGCATCGACGGCATCGTGTTGCAGGTCCTCATC
>JAUPKO010000026.1 GCA_030837395.1 Actinomycetota bacterium
CCGCGGGCCATGACCCGGCGCGGGCACCGCCTTGAGCGGGTCGTTGGGCGAGAGCTGCCCCGTGCGGGCGTCGAAGCGGAGCTGCCAGATCGCGTTCTCCTCGCGCACGTGGGGCGCGAAGGCGGAGCTGGTATGCGCGCGCGGCGCCTTCGGCAGCCGGACGGGTGCTCTCCCGGGCGAGGCGCCGTGGTCTCCCGACGCGACGTATCCGCGCTGGTCCCGCCGGGGCTACAACTCCGGGTGTAGCGGCGGATGCCGGATCCGGGCCAGCCCGTGTGGTCATCCGGCCGCGACGCCCTCCCACGTGACCCGATCGAGGAGCCGCTTGAAGTTCTCGCCGAAGAGGAGCCGCTTTTGCGGCTCGCTGAGGCGGGTGAACACCAGCCAGCCGACCTGCGGCCGTGGGTCGCGCATGGGCGTGTCGGTGCCGAACATGACCCGATCGGCGCCGCACCGGTCGACCAGGTACTCGATCACGCCATTGGTGACATTGGTGAAGGTGAGCTGGGCGTCGACGTTGGGATAACGGTTGACCATCTCCGCGGCCCAGCGGGCATAGGGCCAGGACTGACCGCAGTGGTCGAGCGAGATCCGCAGGTTGGGATAGAGGCGGACCAGGTTCGAGATCATGTCGCTGTCCTCTCGCCCGGACGGATCGATGACGGCGTACAGTCGGTGCCGGTCGCCGAACTCGTACCAGGTGCGGAACGCCGGGTCGTCGTAGTTGAGGTTCTGCCCTGAGGTCAGGGTCTTCAGGCCGGGGAAACGCAACTGCACGTGGTACTTCTGGATGACCGCGGCGATCTCGGCCTCGCTCTGGTGTTCGGGATTGATGGTGGCCAGGCCGATGAACGCCTGGGGATGGCGCGCCACCGCCCGCTCGACCGTGTCGTTGCCCAGGTCGGTGTCCTGGCTGCAGGGGCCTTCCCACGACATGATGGCGGTCCTGGTGATGCCGACGCGGCGGATGACCTCGAGCATGCCGGCGGCGTCGCCCCGGTGAAAGACCAGGCCCCCGCCGGCCCGCTCGCCGCCGTCGTGCAGGATGTGGCAGTGGTTGTCCCAGACCTCGCAGGGCAGCGGCTTGCCAGCGCGGGCGGCCGCCGTGAGCGCGTCCTCCCACGGCGTGCGCGGGACCGGGCCCACGGGTGCGGCGCCCTGCAGCAGGCGCGTGAGGTTGCCGCTGGTGATCCTGGCGACATCCTCCTCCGGCAGCAGCGACCAGTCGAAGAAGCCGCGGGCCGCGCCCGGCGCCTTGGTCAGGAGTCCGGTCCCGAAGAGGCAGCGTTCGGCGCCGAAGCGGCCAGCGAAGTACTCCACGGCGCGGTTGGCCTGGAACGTCGAGAACTCGATGTGCAGGTTGGGGAACTGCGCCATCAGGTACTCGACGGGAAGCCAGTGGTTCCAGCAGTGGCCGGTGAGCAGGGCGTTGCCGTCGCGGAACAGCCGCAGCATCGCCTCGTAGGGCGCGAAGGTCGGGCAGCCGCGCTCGGTGCCGAGCACCACCAGGATCCCCTCCACCAGCAGGGCATCGCGCAGGTCACCCCAGAGGCTCTCGGTGGGCAGCAGCCCGCCCAGATGCGGGTCGAGGCGCACGGCGCGGACGTCGTTGTCCTTGAGCTGGCGCACGAAGGTTTTCGCGTCGGGGAAGCCATGCCCCGCCGGATAGGCCACCCAGCAGGGGAACAGCCGCCGGCGATGGGGGGCAAGGTCGGCCGTCAGGGTGCGGTTGGCGCGTACGGGATCGCCGGCCAATCCCTGGGCATGCTGGACGAGGGCCCCGGTGATGCCCGCCAGGTCGAGGTCTTCGAGCAACTGCGGCAGCCTCCAGCGTGCCTCCTGGTGCTTGCCCGGATGCGGCCCGTACGTGGCATTGCAGTCGAAGTAGAGGAGCTCGGACATGACGACCTCCGGTTGGTGTGGGGGCCGCTGCCCCCCGGTCCTGCGGCGCGGATGGCGGCGCTGTCCGCCGTAGCGGAGCGCCTCACTTGAGCAGGAGCACCTTGGCTGAGCGCTGCGCCGGCGCCGGCACCGCCCGATACAAGAGGAAGAAGGCGCCGCTGTGCGAGTGACACAGCACGAAGGCGTGGGTCCCCCAGTAGTAGGTATTGCTGGAGCTGCAGAACTCGCCCTCCCGCATGACGAGCTGGTCGAGCAGCGCGCCGATGACCGCCGGGAGCTTGAGTTGCGGCACGGTGCCGGAAGTCCCCCGGCTCGGCGAAGGCCAGAGGGCTCGCGAAAGGATCGCGGTAGCGATCGTAAGCGGTGAGCACGCAGCCGTCGGGCAATGGCGCGGAAAAGGGTCGCCGAGTTCGGCGTCGTAGCCGCGGAGCTGCACAGAAGGCCTTCCTGGGATGACTGGCGGGCTTCGCGGCCCATCCCGGTCAGATCTTCGCGGATGATGGGCCCGGACAGAGAAAACGCTTTCTATTATTAGGCGGTACTGCCTGTGTGTCAAGCCGCGACGCCGAGATCGCCGGACGCCACCGACCCAATCCCCGCACCGCGGTGGCGCCAGCCCCCGGCGGGATCCTCGTCAGCCCCCTTTATCCCGGACTCCGAACCGCC
>JAUPKO010000266.1 GCA_030837395.1 Actinomycetota bacterium
GCTGAGAAGTTGTTCACGATCTTCTTCGTGTTGGCCGGCGTCGGAGTGGTGTTCTACACCTTGACCCTACTGCTGGGTTCGGTCATCGAGGGTTGGATCGGACGCGAGTGGGAGCGGCGACGTATGCAGAAGCAGATTCACGCACTGAGCAATCACGCAATCGTCTGCGGGTGGGGGCGGGTGGGGGCGGGTGGGTCGCGCCACGGCACATCAACTCCATAAGTCGGGCCAACCGGTGATGGTGCTGGACGACGATGAGGAGCGACTCGACGATTGCCCTTACCCCCTTCTCGTGGGCGACGCGACCCGGGATGAGGTGCTGCGCCAGGCCGGCATCGAGCGCGCCCGGATGCTGGTCGCGACTCTGAGCACCGACGCGCTGAGCCTCTTCGTCACGCTCACTGCCCGGGCGCTCAACCCAGACTTGGTCATCATCGCCCGCAGCCGGGTCGACGACAGCGAACAGAAGTTGCTTCGGGCCGGCGCCAACCGGGTCGTGAATCCGCAACGCATCGGCGGCAACCGCATCGCCGCATTCGGCCTCCAGCCCCACGTGACGGACTTTCTCGATGTGGCCATGCACGACAACGAGGTCGAGTTCCGGTTGGAGCAGGTCACGGTGCACCCGGGTTCCGCGCTGGACGGGACATCGGTGCGCCAGGCGCGACTGCATGAGGGTGACGGCGCGCTGCTCTTGGCGGTCCGCAAGAACGATGGCGGCGTGTTCCGCACCAACCCTGCGCCGGACGAGATCGTGCGCCCGGGCGATGTGGTCATCGCTATCGGGACTACCCCGCAGATCGAGCGATTGCAGGCACAGGCAGACAAGCACTGAGTCTGGCGTTGCCCGCCGGCATGACGTGCCGTCCAGCCGCCGAGGCTACAACGCCGCGGCCAGTTCGGTGCCCTGCTTGATGGCGCGCTTGGCGTCCAGCTCGGCCGCCACGTCGGCGCCGCCGATCAGGTAGGACTCCACTCCGGCGGCCTGTAACTCGTCATACAGCCCGCGCTGCGGCTCTTGCCCCGTGCACAACACGACGGTGTCAACTTCGAGGGTCTGCTCGGCGTCGTCGATCGCGATCCGTACGCCCCCATCATCGATCCCCAGGTACGTCACACCGGGCACCATCGTGACACCGCGCCGGGACAGTTCGGCACGGTGGATCCAGCCGGTCGTCTTGCCCAGTCCGCCACCGACTTTGCTGGTCTTGCGCTGCAGCAGGTAGACCTGCCGAGGCGAACGCTCAGGTGCAGCCGGCAGCAGACCACCGCGCTCGTTGTAGTCCATGTCGACACCCCAGCGAGCGAAGAACACCGCCGGGTCCTCACTGGCATCCGTGCCGTCGTCGGTGAGGAATTCGGCCACATCGAAACCGATCCCGCCAGCACCCAGAATCGCCACTCGCTCGCCGACCTCCACCTCCCCGCGCAACACCTGCAAGTAGGTCACGACGCTGGGGTGGTCGATCCCGGGAATGTCCGGAATCCGCGGGTCGACCCCGGTGGCCAGCACCACGGCATCGAACTCCGGCACACCCACCTCCGCCGCGAGCAACTCGGTCGCGGTCACTCGCTCACCCAAGTTGACGGCCACGCCGAGCTCGGCCAGCCGAACGCCGAAGTAGCGCAGAGTCTCATTGAACTCGGCCTTTCCCGGGACCTCCTTGGCCACCAGCAGCTGCCCTCCGATGCGGTCGGCGGCGTCGAACAGCGCCACCTCGTGCCCGCGCTCGGCCGCGCTGACGGCAAAGGCCATGCCAGCCGGGCCGGCGCCCACCACCGCCACCCGCTTGGGCGCCTCGGTCGGCTCGAGCACCAACTCGGTCTCATGGCAGGCCCGCGGATTCACCAGACAGGACGTCAGCTTGAGTTGGAAAGTGTGGTCCAGGCACGCCTGGTTACAGGCGATGCAGGTGTTGATGGCATCGGCCCGGCCGGCCTGGGCCTTGGCCACGAATGCCGGGTCCGCCAGCATCGGCCTGGCCAGCGAGACCATATCGGCCACCCCGTCAGCCAGCAGCTGCTCGGCCAACTCCGGGTTGTTGATCCGGTTGCTCGTCACCACCGGAATCCCCACCGAGCCCATCACCTTCGCCGTCACCCAGGTGTAGGCCGCCCGCGGCACCGACATCGCGATGGTCGGGATGCGGGCCTCGTGCCAGCCGATGCCGGTGTTGAGAATCGTCGCTCCGGCGGCCTCGATCTCAGCGGCAAGCTCGAGCACCTCTGGCAGCGTGGACCCGCCTGGCACGAGGTCGAGCATGGACAGCCGATAGATGATGATGAACTCCGGCCCCACGGCCTCCCGGATGCGCCGGACGATCTCGATCGGGAACCGGATGCGGTTGCGGTAGGGCCCACCCCACTGGTCGTCGCGGGTGTTGGTGGCCGCCACGATGAACTCGTTGATCAGGTAGCCCTCCGACCCCATCACCTCGACCCCGTCGTAGCCGGCGGCCTTGGCCAACTCGGCCGTCCGGACGAAATCCTCGATGGTGCGTTCGACATCCTCGCTACTCAACTCGCGCGGTACGAACGGCGCGATGGGCGCCTTGATGGCACTCGGGGCGACCATGTCCTGGTGGTAGGCATAGCGCCCGAAGTGCAGGATCTGCATGGCGATGCGGCCGCCGACCTCATGCACGGCGTCAGTGACGATGCGGTGCCCGGCGACTTCCTCCGGGCTCGACAGCTTCGCCCCGCCGGGGTAGGGCCGACCTTCGTCGTTCGGTGAGATGCCGCCGGTGACGATCAGCGCCACCCCACCGCGGGCACGCTCGGCGTAGAAGGCGGCCATCCGATCGAATCCCCCCGGGGCCTCCTCCAGCCCCACGTGCATGGATCCCATGAGCACCCGGTTGGGCAGGGTGACGAACCCCAGGTCCAGGGGCGCCAGCAGGTGTGGATAGGCGGTCATTGAAATCCTCTTTCGCGGCAGGGGGTTCAGCGTTCACTTCGAAGTCTGCCAGGTGTGGATCGCCGGACCCATCGCCGTGGTGCCGACGGCGGCCGCGGCGGCCCACGGATGCGCCCGCCACGGGGTTCGGAGTCCGGCTAGGCTCAGCCGCA
>JAUPKO010000267.1 GCA_030837395.1 Actinomycetota bacterium
CCGGTGGCCGCGTCGATGGAGACGGTGAAGGGTGATGGTGACACCGGCATGGCGTCCTCCTTGAAGAAAAACTACAAGAATGGGGCGATACTCGTAGACGGAACCCTGTTCCGGAGGGATTTCAGGTCCCGCATAGCGTGAACGTGTAGTATTACTACCAGACTGTTTCGTGGAATGACAAGGGAGACACATGGAGCCGCACCTGCTTCCCGTCTTCTTGGAGGACGAGCCTGCGCCATCCTTCGACCGTCAGCTCGACGCCCTTCGCGGCCTTCTGGACGGTCAGGTCACGTGGCTCGCACCGGTGCACATCAGCGCCGCCTCCGGGACGACAGCCGATGCCGTCGTCGTGCCGGACATGAGCGGTGAGGCGTACCGACGCCTCGGTGAGTTCCTCACCATCGCTGTGCCCATCCTCGTCGTGACGTCAGAGTTCGGAACCGTGTCCATGTGGGACTGGGAGATCCGGGACTTCCTTCGCCGACGCGGTGTGGCAACCGTGGCACCCACGTCAGCGGCCGAGCTTGAGGTCGTCGTGCGTTCGCTGGGCGTCCGTCGCCGGCTCGCAGGGGCGACGATGCTCGCCTATCAGGACGACCTTGGCGCTGGGAAGCAGCCCGACATCTTCAAGCGCTTCTTCTGGTACGAGCCGGCATGTGTCGAGGCCTTCGCCGAACGACTGGGCGTAACGGTCGAGATCCGCAGCTACCGTGAGCTCGTCGCTCGTGCGAGCGCCATCGACGAGGGCCGTCTCGAACGAGCGATCCCGTCCCAGCTGCCTGTCTCGGGGGTCGCAAGGCGTGCCATGGAGAGCGCGATGCGCCTCAAGCTGGCACTCACTGACGACCTCGACGGCGCGCACGATGTCATCGCGGCAGGGATCAACTGCCTGAACGAGTCCGCAACTGCCGACACAACCCCGTGCCTGGCGTGGAATCTCCTCTTCGAGGAGCGGGGTCTGATCTGGGGGTGTGAGGCGGACCTGACGTCCATGGTCACCAAGTTCATCGTCTGGGAGGCACTGCGGACTCCAGTGATGATGTCGAACCTCTACCCGTTCCTCATGGGTCAGGCCGCGTTGAAGCACGAGAAGATCCCCTACTTCCCCGAGGTCGACCAACCCGAGAACCACGTGTTGGTTGCTCACTGCGGCTTCTTCGGAGTGGTTCCTCAGTCATGGGCCACCGAATGGACGCTTCGCCCACCCGTACTGGAGATCGTCGACGACAATTCGCATGCGATCGACGCCCGATTCCCCGAGGGCGCCATCACCTTGGTGAAGATCGCCAGCACTCTGGACACGCTCACAAGCGTGCCTGCCGAACTGCTGCACTACGAGCAGTATGCGAACTCCGATTGCTTGAACGGCGCAGTCCTGCGGGTCGAGGACGGATACCGCTACGTCGAGGCGCTGCCCTCACACCATGCGATCCTCGCGGTAGGCGACCAGACGAGACGACTCGAACTCGCCTGCTCGGTTCTGGGCCTGCAGTTCGAACAGATCTAGGCATCGCCTACGCGGACACGCCCTGCTAGTCCGTGGGAGCACCTACGTCAGGGTCGCGTCCTCGGACACCGGCTGCCCCGACGTACGCATGACGTTGAGTCGGCGCTTCATTCGCCGGAGATCCTTGTTCGCCGCTCGACCTCGGCGCAGGGCCACGACGACTGAGAGCGCGTCGACGACAGCCAGGTGCGCGAGCCTGGAACTCGTAGGCGTGTACTCGTTGGTGTCCTCCTCGCCACCGGCCAGCAGGACGAGATCGGCGATCTCGGTCAGGGGCCCTTCGCGGCCGCTGAGCGCGATGATCGTTGCGCCTCGAGACTTGGCCTCCCGCGCGCTGTTCAGTACCTCGATCGTTGCCGCTGTGTTCGAGATGGCCATAACCGCCGTCGTCGGACCAGCGAGAGTCGCGGCCATGAACTGCTGGTGAGCATCGGCAGGAGCGTTGATCGGGAGGCCGAGAAGGGGGAACTTCTGGGCGAGGTCCTGTCCAACGATTCCCGATGCACCGAATCCCAAGACCACGAGGTCAGACGCGGTGGCTATCGCGTCGGCGACGAGGCCGAAGGTCTCCACGTTGAGCGAGTCGCGGAGGCTGGTGAGCGCGGTGATGCTTGCATCGAGTGTCTTCGTGATCACGGTTGGAAGCGGGTCCGACTCATCGATCAACGAGTGGACGCCTACGAGTGGGCTGGCGAGGCTCTGGATGAGTGTGTACTTGAAGTCCTGGAAGCCGCGGCAGCCCAACGACCTCGTGAACCGGATGACCGTCGGCTCGCTGACCTCCGCACGTGCGGCGATCTCGGACAAGGTTGCACGGGAGAACCACGCGGGGTCGGCGATCAGGATCTCCGCGACCTTGCGCTCGGATGGTCGAAGAGCTGCCTCACCAGGGAAGCCGAACGACGCCAGATTCATCCGCTCCGCTCCGTCACTCCGCAGTCGTGCTGCGGCCCATTCGTGTAGTAGTACTACCCGATCATGGCACGAGCAACCCCTCGCCACGCGGACGTGTGGACGCTTGGCGCCAGATAACGGTTCGATAACAGGTGCGCCCCAAGACTAGCCTCACGACGATCTAGTAGTAAAACTACATGAAGTTGTGCATGCTGAGGAGGACGCTGGATGTCGCTGCTGCGGGTCTTGGATCTCTCCAAGTCCTTCTTTGGCGTGCGCGTACTCGACGGAGTCGACTTCACGCTCGAATCGGGCGAGGTGCTGGGTCTGGTCGGGGAGAACGGCGCCGGCAAGTCGACAGTCATGAAGATCGTGGGCGGGGTCTACCTGCCCGACGGCGGTTCCATCGAACTGGACGGTGCCACCCTGAGGCTCGGGCGCCCGCTCGATGCCGAGCGAGTCGGCATCGCGACGGTCTACCAGGAGTTCAACCTTCTGCCGGACGCAACCGTGGCCGAGAACATCTTCCTCGGTCGTGAGCCATCGCGCCTGGGTGCCGTCAATCGTCGCGCGATGGAGCGTGGGGCCGAGGAAGTGCTGGCCGAGATCGGCGTCGTCGGCATCTCACCCCGCGACCGTGTCAGTGAGCTCTCCGTGGCCCAGCAGCAGATGGTGGAGATCGCGAAGGCCGTGAGCATCAATGCACGCGTGATCCAGATGGACGAGCCCACCTCCGCCCTGGCCGATCATGAGGTCGAGCTTCTCTTCTCGGTCATTCATCGGTTGAAGGCCCGCGGAGTAGGCATCGTGTACGTGTCGCATCGCCTGCGGGAGGTGTTCACGCTGTGCGACCGCGTGGTAATTCTGAAGGACGGTGCCCTAGTCGCGACGCGGCCCACGGCGGAGCTCACCGAGGACGAGGTCGTGCGGTTGATGGTCGGACGTCCGATTGCCACCTACTTCCCGGACCGTGCGCTGGAGTCCCCAGGACGAACGCCCGTGCTCACGCTCGATCACGTCGGAAACGACTGGGTCGACGACATCAGCCTCGAGATCCGCGCGGGCGAGATCCTGGGCATTGCCGGGCTCCAGGGTTCAGGTCGGACTGAGCTGCTCGCCGGCGTCTTCGGATCGATTCCCTTCACGCGGGGCACGGTCACCGCCCCTGGAGGTGTTGTCCACGCTTCCCACCCGCTGGACGCGATCGAACGCGGTATCGCGATGATTCCGGAAGACCGCAAGCGTGAGGGCCTGCAGATGGAGCAATCCATCCGTGACAACGCCTTGGCGGTTATCCGCGCGGCGTTCCCCAGGAGGATGGGCGCGGCAGGTGATGGTGCGCTTGAGATGCTGGGCCGCCTCGAGGTCGTCGCCCGTTCGGACGCGCAGGATGTCAAGTTCCTCTCGGGCGGCAACCAGCAGAAGGTCGTCCTCGCGAAGTGGCTCATTGCCGAGCCCAAGGTGCTCCTTCTGGATGAGCCGACACGCGGCATCGACGTGGGCGCCAAGGTCGCGATCTACCGCCTCATGCGCGACCTGGCAGATGCGGGCTTCGCCGTGGTCATGGTCTCCAGTGAGCTTCCCGAGGTCATCGGCATGGCTGATCGGATCGCCGTGATGCGTGACGGGACGCTGGCAGCGATCCTGCCTCCGGGCTCGAGCGAGGTCGTGATCCTGGCAGCAGCTATGGGATCGGGGGCTGCGGCATGAGTGCACGGGCCGGTTCCCGGCTCACTCCCGAGGCGATCGTGTTCCTCGTGTTCGGTGGTGCTATCGCAGTGGGCGCCGTGCTCGTCGCGATGCAGGGCCGCAACTTCTTCTCCACGGGCAACCTCGCGGACGTCTTCACCGGCATGAGCGTGCTCGGCCTCTTCGCCATCGGTCAAACGGTGGTCATCCTGGCGGGGGGTCTGGACCTGTCGGTCTCCTACGTGGCCAGCCTCGCGAGCCTCGTCGCCGCTGGCACCATGGCAGACCGCGCGACATCGATCCCTGCGGGTGTCCTCTTCGCGCTTGCGGTTGGTGTCGCTGTCGGTATCGCCAACGGACTCGTCGTGAGCCGGCTGAAGGTCCCGCCCTTCATGGCCACCCTAGGCGTCGGGCTGATTCTGTCCGGCTACCTCGCGACCAATTACAACGGCAGCTTCGGCAACACTCCCTACGAGTTCCGACTGATCGGTGCGACCCGAATCGGGCCGCTTCCCGTGTCGACGTTGATCATGATCGCACTCGCGGTGCTGGTCTATCTGATGCTGCGAAGGACGCGCTTCGGGCTCCACGTCTACGCCGTTGGTGGCGATCTCGGCGTTGCGCGACTCTCTGGTATCCGGACGACTCGAACCCTCGTTGGTGTCTATGTCACCTCCTCGGTGTTCGCGGCGCTGGCGGGTTTGTTGCTGGCCAGTCGCACGGGTGTTGGAAGCCCCACCGTGGGCAGTCAGGGGGGCTATGTCCTCTTGTCGATAGCTGCGGTGGTGCTCGGTGGAACAGCCCTCACCGGCGGTCGTGGTTCTATCGTCGGCACCATCGGGGCAGTGGCCATTCTCTCCGTCATCGCGAATGTGATGGCAGTAATGGAGATCAACCCGTTCCTACAGGAGACGGTGCAAGGCATTGTTATCGTCGCCGCCGTCGCCGTCTACGCCCGTCGGACCATCCTGCGTCGCCCCCCACGCTTCGGACGGCACGGGACGCTTGCGGCGGCTTCTGCTGACTCGGAGGCGACGGGGTGAGCGCGACGCGTTCCACGATCGGCACGGGCCAGAGTCCCCACGACTCGTTCGGCAGGCGGTTGGTGACCTTCATCTCCAACCCGAATGCTTCGGTGTTCATCCTGCTCGTGGCTCTCATGGTGATCGCCACGATCAGCAACCCATCGTTCGCCGAGCCGGGCCAGTTGATCCGTTTCATTGCGCGCGTGGCCCCGATTGCCATAGCCGCCGTTGGTCAGTACTTCGTCATCGTCACGGGTGAGATCGATCTATCGATGGGCGCCCTCGTCACCGCGCAAGTGGTCATCTCGGGCAACCTCATCGGCGACGACTCCAGTCGCGTCATCCCTGTGCTGCTTCTCATGGTGGGGCTCGGCGTCCTCGTCGGCCTGATCAACGGCTTCGTCACGACGGTCCTCCGGGTGCCCAGCTTGATCGGCACGCTCGGAATGATGCTGGCGCTGAGTGGCCTCATCTTCTACTGGACCGGCGGCTCGGCCGGCAACAATCCGGTGGATAGCTTCCGGCAGATTGGGCGCGGCGGCATTCGTGACATCCCCGTCCTGGAGATCCTGCCCTACTCCGTGATCATCCTCGCAGCCGTGCTGATCGCGGCAGTCCTTCTGGTCCGCCGTCCATTCGGCAAGGGGCTCGTCTCGATCGGCGGCAACCCGGAGGCGGCGCGTCTCAGCGGTATCCGGGTCGCGCTGGGCAAACGCGTCGCCTTCGTCCTGTCGTCGCTGTCGGCCACCATCGC
>JAUPKO010000268.1 GCA_030837395.1 Actinomycetota bacterium
CAGGATTGACGCGTGCCCACCCAAGGAGCCATGCAATGGATCTCGATGTCCTACTCACCGAGAACGAATCCAGCATCCTGGACGAGGCCTACGCCGTGCTGGAGCGTTCGCATGTGGCGGCAGGTGATCGTCGCGGTGCCCGCCGACGAGCTGCCGGAGGCCATTGGCCTGCTGACTACCGTGCTCGGGTTCGGTAAGGACGCACTGGCGCGCACGTACGTGTCGCAGGCCTGCAAGCGCCACGTGCCCTCGCTGGACCTCACCGCGATGTTCGCCGGCACCACGTCCTGAGCCCGCGGGTCAGCTGCGCGGCAGCATCGGCGCAAACCCCTGCTGGCCCGGCAGCGCGGCGGTCGTAGCATGGGTGCAGGCCCGCAGGTGAACCCGTGCAGCCGGCCCCGAGACGCGAGGAGAATCCGAAGTGGACGCTGGAATCTACGCCCTGCCCAAGGAGTATGTCGAGCTGCAGCAAGCAGTCAGGGCCCTCGCCCACGACAAGATCGCCCCACGGGCAGCCGAGATCGATGCGAAGGCCGAGTTTCCATGGGACGTCTATGACGCCCTGGTGGCCAGCGGCTTCCATGCGATTCACATCCCGGAGGCCTACGACGGCATGGGTGGGGACAACCTCGCCTCCGCCCTCGTCGTCGAGGAGATCGCCCGCGTCTGCGGTTCCAGTTCGCTGATCCCTGCGGTCAACAAGCTCGGAACGACGCCGCTGCTGGTCGGAGCCTCGGAAGCGGTCAAGCAGCGTTACCTCACCGAGGTCGCCAGCGGCGAGGCGATGTTCTCCTACGGCCTCAGTGAGCCCGAGGCCGGCTCCGATGCCGCCAGCATGCGCAGCAAGGTCACCCGTGACGGCGACGACTGGATCCTCAACGGCAACAAGCGCTGGATCACCGGCGCCGGCATCTCCAAGTACTACACGGTGCTGGCCACCGTCGAGCCCGGCACCGGCCCCAAGGGCATCACCGCTTTCGTTGTGCACGCCGACGACCCCGGCTTCAGCCTCGGCGCCGAGGAGAACAAGCTCGGCATCAAGGGCTCGCCCACCCGCGAACTGTACTTCGACAACGTCCGGCTGCCCGCCGACCGCATGGTGGGTGACGTCGGCGAGGGCTGGAAGATCGCCATGAAGACCCTCGACATCACCCGCGTCACCATCGGAGCGCAGGCCGTCGGCATGGCGCAGGGTGCGCTCGATGTGGCGCTGGCCTACGCACAGGAGCGCAAGCAGTTCGGCAAGGCCATCTCGGACTTTCAGGGCATCCAGTTCATGCTCGCCGACATGGCCATGCAGATTGAGGCCGCCCGCCAACTCGTCTACCACGCCGCCGCTGCCAGCGACCGCGGCGACAAGAACATCACGTTCCTCGGCTCGGCGGCCAAGTGCTTCGCCTCTGACACCGCGATGAAGGTGACCGTCGACGTCGTGCAGGTGCTCGGGGGCTATGGCTACGTCAAGGACTACCCGGCCGAGCGATTCATGCGTGACGCCAAAATCACCCAGATCTACGAAGGCACCAACCAGATCCAGCGGATGGTGATGGCCCGGCAACTGCTCGGCTGAGGCCCGGCGCGACTAGGCGCAGGGGTTGTCGGCGGCGCTGGTCGTCGTTGCCAGGGGCGCCGGCGCCCCTGCCGCGTCCGCCTGCGGTGCGGCGGTGCGGAATGGTGCCAGCGAGGTGAAGTCCGGGCCGATGGTGACCTCCATCACCTCGCCCAGGCCCTCTTTGGCCTCGACCTTAGCGTCCGGCAGGGCCACCTTGAGGGTCTCGAGCCCGGCGTCGAACTCGGGGTCGTAGACGATTGTCGTGCGAGTTGTCGGGGAGCCGTTGCCGACCTCCTGCACGGGGAATCCGGCAGCCGTGAACGTCTGCGCGGCCTTGGACGCCGCCCCGGCCACACCCGAACCGTTGAGCACGCTCAGCGGCACCTCAGCCGGTGCCACACTCACCTGCGGCAGGCTGGCCACGGCGGCGCGGATCGCCTCGTTGACACTGCCCGGTGTCCGCAGCGCGGCGAAGATCGCCTCCGCGGCGGCCGGATCCCATTGCACGGCGTCACCGCCGTCGTCCAGGATCACGCCCTGTTCGGTCAGCGGCATCGTGAGGAACGACACCTGCGACGGTGACGTGCCCTGCAAGTCACGCATCAGGGTGCGCACCTGGTTGGGGTCCAACCCCTCGTCTGCGGTCAGGCTCGCCAGGACGGCATCGACGGTGCTGCTCAGGCGTAGCGGGTTCATCAGCACGCCCATGCTGGTTGCTTTGCGGAACATGGACCCGAGGAACTGCTGCTGGCGATCCATCCGGCCGAGGTCCGCGGTGGGGTCGAAGTAGCGGGCCCGCACGTACGACAGTCCCATCGCTCCGTCGACGGTGCTCACCCCCGCGGGCAGATCCAGGCCGGACAGTTCATCCTGGATTGGCGTCGGGGTGCAGACTTCGACACCGCCGAGGGCATCGACGATGCCGATGAAGCCCGAGAAGTCGACCTCGACGTAGTGGTCCAGGTGCACCCCGCTGGCCCGCTCGATGGTTTGCACGAGCAGGGTGGGACCGCCGGTGCTGTAGGCGGAGTTGAGTTTGCCCTCGTAGGCCTCGGTGGTGGTGCCGTCGGACTCGGTGAAGGCCGGCACCTGCACCACCGAATCCCGGGGCAGGCTGATGACGTCGACCGCTCCAGCGGCGCTGATGTGCACGATCATCATCGTGTCGGTGTGGCGGCCGAAGTCCTCGATGCCGAGTTTGAGCGCGAGCCGGTCGTCCTCGGACATGCCGGCCCGGTCGTCGGAGCCGACCAACAGGATGTTGGTGCTTACGTCGTCCTCGGGGCGCTCGGTCATGGGCCCGAACACGTCGACGTGCTGCACCGCCCCGGTGAAGTGGGCGACGGCTGCGTACGACAGTCCTGAGGTGGCCAGCACCCCAGCCGCGACGGCGGCCCCCACCGCCAACAGCGGCCGCCGCTTGCTCACCCTTGTGAGTCGTCGTCCGACGCGGGTCACAAGGGGCAACGTGGCCTGCGGTCGTGGCGGCATCGGATTGTCGTCGCGCTCGTCTGCGACCACGTCGCGGCTCCTTGCGGTAGGTGGGTGTGACCAGGCATCTCAAGGCGCGCAGGTCAGGCTCTGACACGAGGGTAGATCGCCGTCACGGCATTCCGAAGCTGCCACGCGGAGCGCTCACACCACGGGCGGACGACCGTGCCGGGCCATCTCGTAGACGGTGCGCCAACTGATGGGCCGGCGTTGCCCGGGGTCCGTGCGCCAGCCCTCCAGCCAACCGCTGCGGTAGGTCTCCCAAGCCGTCGGATCGTTGCGCACGCGAGCCCACTCCACGGCCGTCCACACGCCCAAATACGCCGGGACCAGGACGGCGGGCAGGTTGCGTCGGGCGATCCACACCCGGTTGCGGGCGTTCAGCCGCTGGTAGGCGGCGTGCCGGGTGGGCAGGATCGCTGGGTGGCAGGTGATCAGGTCGCCGGCATACCAGACCAGGTAGCCCGCATCCCACACCCGCCAGGTGAGGTCGATGCCCTCATGGGCGTACTCGAAGTCCGCGGCGAAGCCGCCGATGGCCTCGAACACTGACCGGCGAACGGCCAAGGCTGCCTCCATCACGTACATCACGGTGCTCGATCGCGCGGGATCGCCCTTGCGCAGTCGGGGCACCCAGTAGCGCGGTGCGGTGGGTTCGGCCGGGTCGGCCAGGCGGGTCTGCGCCATGCCGATGCGCGGATGTTCGGCGAACAATGCGGCGATGTTGGCGAGCGCGTCCGTCGAGGGCAGCCAAGCGTCGTCGTCGAGGAAGAACAGCACCTCACCGCGAACTGCGGGCACCCCGGCGTTGCGCCCGCCAACACCCACGTTGTCGGGCAGGTGCACGGCGCCGACGCCGGCCGGCAACGTGGTCGGCGCCCAGCCGTTACCGACGACCACAAGGTTCACCTCGGTGCCGCGTTGGGCCAGGACGGAGTCCACCGCCGCGGCGAGTTCGGTCGGGCGGTCACCACGGGTGAGGATGACCACCCCAACGCTGGGGAGGCTCTCGGCGCTATTCACGCGCCGCGCGGCTGCCGGGCGGACGTTGCCACCGAAAATGCCCACAGCGACATCAGCACCGCCGCCAGTACCCACATCACCGTGGCGCTCGCGGTCGCTCCGATCACACTCGCCGTCGCCACCAGTAACAGGCGACCGTCGAAGCCGAGACCGACAAGGGGAAGCCACGCCGGCGGGGCTAGCCGCCGGAAGCGCCACCGGTCGCCGGTCTCGGTGGTGAGCAGGTAAATGCCGGTCATGGTCAAGGCGGCAGCCACCCGGCCGGCGCCGGTGCTGGTGGAGGCCACGGCGACCAGTACCGCCAACTCGACTCCACGCAGCAGCGGTGGAACCGCCCAGGCGCCGACCCCGCGCAGGGGGCCGGCAAAGGCCACGGCGCTGGCGCCGACAAACACCACCACACCGATGAGGATGGGCCAGGACGAACCACCCCAGGACCACACCGTGGTGAAGCCGATCAGCGCCAGACCGGCACCGAAGACCCGGCCGGCCAGATTCGAGGCGCCGGCGCCGACCGTGCTGGAGATGACCCGCACCGGCACCCCGGAGTCGGTGAACGACCCGGGCGGATGCAGGAACCGGCCGCTGCGCTGCACCAACTCGATCGGGCCTCGAGGTGAGCCCAGGGCCCGCACCGTCACGACCGCGATGACGCCGAGTGCGCCGAGGGCGAACGCGAGTAGGGCGTAGCCCGGGCCGGCCACCATGAGGGTCAGGGCGACGACCAGCCAGCGCAAGGCCCGGAAGTCCGGCACGCCATCACCGCTGGCCGCGCGCGAGGTGACTGCGCTGGCCAGGACCGCGAGGAGACCGATCGTGGCAGTCGTGAGTAGCCAGGACGGTGTGCCGGCGCGCGCAGTGGCGATGGCCAGGCCGAAGGTGACTGTCACCTCGACGATGCGCGCGGCCAACCGGTGCAGGCGCTGCCCGCGCGGGCTGCTGCGGCGCCGGTAGCGGGCAATCTCGCCATCGGACAGCAGTGCGACGTTGGCCGCCAACAGGGCGATGCCAGCCAGAATCCACGACACCAGGCCACCGGGGATGGCGAGGATCGAGGCCAGCACACCCAAACCCAGGCCCGCTGCCGTGAGGTGCTCGGAGGTGCGCCCGGCCGCCAGCACCCGGCCGGTGACCCGGCGCGACACGGGCCGCACGATGGCGGTGGTCAGGGGGTCGTCGCCCTCGGCGGCGGTGGCCCGCAGCCGCCGGTCCTCCTCGCTTAGTTCAGGCAGGTCCATGGCGACTCGGCTGGCGCAGAACGGGTCGGCCGGTACCGCCCGGACCGTCGTCACCCCGGTTAGAGCGGTCAGGGCGAGTTCCCAGGCGCCGCCGGCACCGCGACGTGCGGGCAGCCGCTGCGCCGTACGGTCCAGGGCGTCGGCGAAGGCCTGGCAACGATCATTCGCCACGACGAAGATGCCGGCGGCAGCGTGCTCGGCGCCGCCGTCGGTCACCAAGACGTCATCCAGTACGCGCACCGCCGGGTTGGCGTCGTCGTCACCGTTGTGAGCCAGCAGCACTGCGGTGCCCAGGTCGGGGGCATCCAGCAGGTTGGCCAGGGCGTTGGCTTCCGCGCGAAGTTGGGAGTCGACCACCACCAGTCGACCGGCACAACGTCGGGCCGCCTGCGCCCACTGGTGCAGAGTCTGGGCAGGTGTGCCCGCCTCGGTGACGATCTCGTCGGTCGGGGTGAACTCGCGCAACAGGTCGGCGGTGTGGCCGTCCAGAGGTGCATTGGTCACGAGCAAGAAGGGGCCGGTTTCCACGGTCACCTATCTACCAGGGTGCGCCGACGGATCGGTGGAGGCGCGAGCGGGACGAGCCAGTGGTCAGGAGCAGACCAGGATGTCGCCCGAGGTTCCGTCAAGGTTCTGGGACGGTGTGGGGCTCGGTTCGGTGCCGGGCTCGGGGGTGGCGCTCGCGCTGGGGGAGGCGCTGGCGGCAGGGGCGGCGATCACCGGGCGCACCGTGCTGAAGTCATCCCCGACCACCAGCGTGAGCACTTCGCTGCCGTCGTTGGCGTAGTCCTCGCCCATGTCCTTGGCACCGGTGGCGTAGGCCAGAGTGCGGCCTGCTTCGGTGAAGCCGGGTGGGTACAGCACGGACGACGTGCTCTGCTCAGAGATGTCGAAGTCGCCGACCTCGACCACCTGGTAGCCGTTCTTGGTCAACTGTTCGGCCGCCTTGGTGGCCTCACCCTCCAGACCCGTGCCGTTGAGCACCCGCACCTGAATCTCGGCGGGAGCTACCGTCAGCGGGGAACTCGAGCCGGGAGGTACGGTGGGCTCGGGCGGCCAGCCGGTGTCGTTCCGGATGGCTTGCCACAGCGGCGCGGTGAGGGCGGGGTCGGGCGAGACCGTCGCGCCGTCATCGTTGTAGAACGTGGGCAGGGTGACGAAGGTGACATCGCTGGGCTTCATGTCCGACAAACTCAACGCCAACGCGGTGAGGTCGTTCAGCGACGACAGCGATTCGTCGGTGGTCAGCGACTTGGTGGCTTCGTCCAGTACCCGATAGGTGGTGATCGGGTTCGCCAGCACACCGAGGCTGGTGGCCTTACGCAGAGCCGAGGCCAGGAACGCCTGCTGCCGTTCGATCCGGCCCAGGTCCGAGCCATCGCCGAGGGTGTAGCGGGCACGCACGAAGGCAAGTGCGTCTTCGCCCTTCACCGTGGACGTGCCGGCGGGCAGTTTCAGCCCGCTCAACGGGTCGTCCACCGGCTGCTTCAGGCACACCTCGACGCCGTCGAGGGCATCCACGACGCCTTTGAAGCCGTTGAAGTCGACGATGACGAAGTGATCGACCTTCGCGCCGGTCAACTTCTCGACTGTCTTGACGGTGCAGACCGGTCCGGCGATGTTGAACGCCTCGTTGAAGCGGTCGGTGACCGGCATGGACGGCCCGTCGACGAAGCGCGGGCATGAGGGGATATCGACGACGGTGTCCCGCGGGATGCTCACCGCCAAGGCGCTCTGCCGGTCCGCTGCGATGTGCACGAGAATCGTCGTGTCGGAACGCGCGCCTTCGATCTCGGTGGGGTCGCCGTAGTCACCGGTGCCCAGCGATGAGCGATTGTCCGAGCCCATCACCAGGATGTTGAGCGGCTCGCCCGGCTGGAAGTCTGCGGCACTCGGCGTGGCCGTTCCGATGCCGGCGAGTGTTTGGGTGGTGATGTTGTTGTCGAGGCTGCGGAACGCCACAGCACCGGCCCCGGCCAGGCCCGTGAAGATCAACACGATCGCGCTGGCGACGCCGGCGAGCACCCGGGGGATGCTCCGGTGCCGTGTTGCCATGCGACCTCCTGATCGATGTTGTCCGGGGTGAGGCACCGAACCCAATTCTCACGATCCTACGGACCGCCGCGCCACGCTGCGACAGGTATGACGATTTCAGGGGGTGTTGTGGTTCCATATGTCGGCATCCACGGCCTCCTGGCGGGTGATCCGGGCCAGTTGATCAGCTGCCGGGGCACCGGCCACCAGCACGGTGGACCCACCGTGGCAGGCCGCGCTCAGGGTGGTTGCCAGCAACTCGGTGATGTCGGCGGGGCCGCAGCGCACCAGTACCCGCCGAGCCGGCGGCGGCACCAGCGCGGCGGCCATCTCGCATGCCTGCGCCCCCGTCAGGTCGCCGCCGGCCGTTGCGATCACCAGTGCGGCCGGGTTCGGTGACGGCAGCGCGATGGCATCGGGGTTGGTGTGGATATCGGCCATCACATCGATGGCTGGCGGCGGGGTGTGCGACCCCAGCGGCCGGGCCATCGGATCGGTAGGGCACGCGAGCCAGAGCGCATCGGCCGCCATCGCCGGCGGCCGATCGGCGGCGGCGATGATCACCTCGGCGCGGTGCGAGTGGTCGGGCGTCGCCACCGCGGCCCCGAGGGCCCAGACCGCCCACGTCCACACGTGCGAGAGCCAGTGGCAACCCAGATCGACCCCGACCACCGAACCCGGCCCGATGTCGTACTCCTCGGCCAGCAGGTTGCCGGCCTTGGCCACCCAGTTGTCCAGGGTGGCGGCTGACAGTTCCACCCGAAAGCCGGTCGGCCCGTCGTAGTACGTCACCCAGGGGTTGCCCGGCTCGCTGGCCAACGCCCGCCGGCGCAGGTGTTCGGGATGCAGCGCGATGGGAATGGCGGCGGTCACGGCCGCAGACTACGCCGCCGGATTGACCGCCCGGCCCGTCGAGGCTGCTTCGCACGACGCGGGGGGCCTGGATCTGGCAGGGTGGTCATGTGTTGGAAGCCATCCTCCTCGTCGGCGGCCGCGGCACCCGGCTGCGCCCCCTGACCGTCAATACGCCCAAACCGATGCTGCCCGTGGCGGGGGTGCCGTTTACGGCGCACCAGATCGCCCGGGCCAAGGCCGCCGGCGTCACCCGCATCGTGCTGAGCACGTCCTACCGAGCGGAGGTGTTCTCGGACTACTTCGGCGACGGCTCGGCCCACGGTGTCGAGTTGGTCTATATGACCGAGGACTCCCCGTTGGGCACCGGCGGCGCGATCCGCCACGCCGCAGCCCAGCTGCGCAGCGCCCCCGATGCGCCCGTGCTGATCTTCAACGGCGACGTGCTGTCCGGGTTGGACATCGCCGGGTTGGTCGATGCCTGGCGGCTTGCCCAGGCCGATATCGCGCTCTACCTCACCCGGGTGCCGGACCCGCGTGCTTTCGGGCTGGTGCCCACTGACGCGACCGGCCGGGTGACCGCCTTCCTCGAGAAGCCCACCAAACCCGAGGAGATCGTCACCGATCAGATCAACGCCGGTTGCTACGTGTTCCGGCGCTCGCTGATCGATGCGATCCCGCCCGGGCGGGTGGTGTCGGTCGAACGTGAGACTTTTCCCAAGCTGCTCGCCGAGGATGCGAACCTCATCGGGGTGGTGGATCCTGCCTATTGGCTCGATTTGGGCACGCCTGCTGCCTTCGTGGAGGGGTCTCGGGACATCGTGTCGGGGCGCATCCCATCGCCGGCCCTGCCGGGGGGCACTCCAGGTCGCTCGTTGGTGCTGCCCGGTGCCCGGGTGAGTCAGGATGCGATCGTCGCAGGTGGGTCCGCGATCGGTGCGAACGCCGTGGTCGAGGCCTTCGCCACCGTGGACGGCAGCGTGGTGTTCGACGGTGCGACGATCGGTGTCGGAGCCAGCGTCGTGAGCAGCATCGTCGGTGCCGGGGCGGTGATCGGCTCCCACACCCGCCTCAACGGAGCGGTGGTCGGAGACGGCGCTGTGATCGGTGCCGAGAATGAGTTGCTCTCGGGTGCGAGGGTGTGGGCAGGCGCGACCTTGGGCGATTGCACGGTGCGCTTCTCCTCCGACCAGGACTAGCTTCAGTGGTCACCGACCTGCTCGTCGTCGTGGCATTGGTCACGTCGGTGCTTGTGGTCGTCAACCTGCTGACCAACCTCTGGGCCAGGCAGCACTACCTGCTCATCTCGATGTGGGCCACGGGGGTGCTGCTGGCCATCGCCTACCTGGCCGGGTTGACCTGGGCCGACCTCGGGCTGGACTTCACCTGGGGCACCCAGACCCAGGGGTTCATCTGGTCCGCCGCACTGGTCGGCATCGTGTTCGTCGGCTACGCGGTGGCGGCCGCGCTGCCGTGGACGCGCAAGGGCTTCGCCGATGCCCGGACAGCCGAGATGGGCGTGGGCCGGTTCCTCTATGAGGCCTTCCTGCGGATTCCCGTCGGGACGGCGCTGATGGAGGAAGTAGCGTTCCGCGGTGTGCTGCTCGCCGCCATGATCGGAGCGTGGGGGACTGTCTGGGGGGTTGTGGTGTCGTCGGTGCTGTTCGGATTCTGGCACGTGCTGCCGGCGTTGGAGTTCCATGAGGCGTCGACCACCACGGACCGGCTGGGCAACTCCTGGCGGGCCAAACTCACCACTGTGGGCGGCCAGGTGCTCGGCACCGGACTTGCCGGCGTCGGCTTCTGCCTCGTGCGGTTGTGGTCGGACAGTCTGCTGCCCTCCATCGCTCTGCATGCCTCACTCAATGCCCTGGGGTTCGCCCTGAGTTGGGCGTTCGCGAGGCGGCTGCGGTCGCTGTGAGGCGTACCCTCCGGCTGGCGCGGCCAGTGGACCTGGGCGCCACGCTCGGCCCGTTGCGGCACGGTCGGGACCCCAGCTGGGCGCCGGTGGGCGGTGGTTGGGCGAAGGCGAGCCTCACCCCGGCGGGTCCGGGTGTCGAGGTGATCGAGGTGGCCGCAGCCGCAGGCGAGGTTCGCCAGGAGGCCTACGGGCCGGGGGCGGCGTGGTTGGCCGAGCGGTTGCCGGGGCTGGTCGGGGCCGAGGACGACCCCGCGGGATTCGAGCCACCCGAGCCGCTGCGCGAGGTGTGGCGGCGCCGGCCCGGCTGGCGGGTGCCGAGATCAGGGTTGGTGTTCGAGACCTTCGTGCCGGTGGTGCTCGGTCAGAAGGTGACCGGGGTCGAGGCCATGGCCTCCTACCGGCGGTTGGTGCTCGAGTACGGCGAGCCGGTGGGTGTCGGACCCCTCCCGGGCCTTCGGCTGCCGCCGACCCCGCAGGTGTGGCGGACGATTCCGTCGTGGCAGTGGCACCGAGCGGGGGTCGGACCCGAACGTGCCCGCACGGTGGTGGCCGCCGCGGCGCGGGCAGAGGCGCTCGAGCGGCTGGCGCTGGTGCCGCCGGCGCAGGCACGCGCAGCGATGCAGACGATGCCCGGAGTGGGGGCGTGGACTGCGGCCGAGGTCGCCCAACGTGCGCTCGGCGATGCCGATGCGATCTCCGTCGGCGACTTCCACGTGGCACGCGGGGTGGTGTACGCCCTGACCGGGCGCCGCGACGGCACCGACGAGGAGATGCTCGAGCTCATCGCGGATCACGTGCCGCATAGGTTCCGGGTGCAACGGCTGATGGAGCTCGGTCGGCTCGGCCCGCCGCGGCACGGACCGCGCTACCGCGGCCGGGACTTCCGGTCGATGTGAGGTGTGGAGATGCCCGGGGAGCTGCCTGCGCGCTATTAGGGTTGGGCCGTGATCACGTGGCCCGGGCAGGGGGTGCAGTTGCGTCCGTATCAGGAGGCCGCCCTGGCCGCGATCGACGACGTGTGGAACCAACGCGGGGG
>JAUPKO010000269.1 GCA_030837395.1 Actinomycetota bacterium
CCTTGCGCAACCGCGCCAACTCCACCCGCTCACTGGGCGTCAACGGCTCCTCCTCGACCTCGTCAGGATGGTCCTGCCGATACCGCAGGACCCAGTTGCCCAGCGTGCCCTCGTTGATCCCCAGATCCCGCGCGACATGCGCGACCGGATGCCCCATGCTGATCACCAAGGCAACCGCCTCGGCCTTGAACTCCTCGCTGAACTCACGACGCAGCCGTGCCATCTCGGACTCCCATCACGCGGCCAAAGACCACGATGTCGGTGTCCGTCAGATGGGGTCAACCCCAGTTGTCCGGGTACGGCCTGACGTGATGGTCGGGGTACGACCTGATGTGTCGGTGTCCGGCGGTTGTCATGATGCCATGTCTGCGCCGGGGATGAGGTTCATCCGGTTGCGCAGGCGGTAGCTGGGGCCGTTGATGGGCAGGACTTCGCAGTGGTGCAGGAGCCTGTCGAGGATGGCGGTGGCGAGGATGTCGTCGCCGAGGACGGCTCCCCATTCGTGGAACGACTTGTTGCTGGTGATGATCATGGAGCCGCGTTCGTAGCGGCGGGAGATCAGTTGGAAGAACATGTTCGCCTCTTCTCGTTCGAGCCGCAGGTAGCCCACCTCATCGACGACGAGCACGCTCGGGCGCAGGAAGGCGTTGAGCTGCTTGTTGAACCGGCCGGTGGCCTCGGCGATCTTCAGCTTGCGGACCAGGTCGTCCAGCGAGGTGAAGTAGATCGAGTGACCGGCCTGACATGCGGCGACGGCCAGGGCGACCGCGACGTGGGTCTTGCCGACGCCCGGCGGGCCGAGGAGGGCAATGTTGGATCGGGCGTCGATGAACTCCAGCGTGGCGAGGTCCTTGATCCTGCGGGGTTCGAGGTCGGGCTGGAACGCGTAGTCGAACTCGGCGAGGGTCTTGTGATGTGGCAGGCCCGACAGCTTGAGGGCGTTGCGGAACCGACGCTGCTCGCGCAGTTCGACTTCCTCTCCGAGGACGAGGTCGAGGAAGTCAAAGTAGCCGAGCTGCTCGGCCTCGGCGCGGGCGACCATGTCGGCGACGTGGTCGGGCAGGTGGGTCAGGCCGAGCCGGTCGGCGGCCTCACGGATCCGGGTGGACGTCAGTTCGCTCATCGCGTGCCATCCATCCCGGCCGCGGTCGCGTAGGCGCTCAGGGGGCGCACGCCGACCTCGATCGCCAGGCCGCGGGCCACGTGCGCCGGTGGGTCGTCGGATCGGTGACGGCGCTTGTCGCGGGCGGCCTCCAGGTCTGCGACGATCGTGGTGGTCGCACGGGTGCGACCGTCGGGAAGCCCATCCCAATGGGACTGGTCGACCATCCAGGAGCCCGACCGCGTAGCCCGGGCATGGGTGGCCAGCAGCTGCCCACCGTCGCCGGGCAGCTCCCGGATCGTGACCTGCGTGGCGGTGGGCCGGACCTCGACCCGCTGCCCGGCACGGACCAGCCGTGCGGGCACCGAGTAGTGGGAACCCTCGAACGACAGCAGGCAGTCCTTGGCGACCCGGCGCACGTGGACCTCGGTCACCACGTACGGATGCGCGGGCAGGGGCCGCAGCGCGCACGCGTCGTCGACGGCCTGGACCCCGATGAGCTCCCCGGTCGTGCGATGGACCTGCCCACGGCGGATCGGGACCCACGCCAGGAAAGCAGCGTCGGCCTCCGCCAGGGTGCGGAACGACCTGCCGGCCAGGACGTGGTCGCGGGCGATGTCGACCATCCGCTCCACGCGGCCCTTCCCGGTCGGCCGGTACGCGGCCAGCACGTCGATGTCGAACCCGTAGTGCCCGGCGAACGCGACCGCCTCCGGTTGCAGCGGCACCGCCCTGCCCGGGGCGACGTGCCGGCGCACGATCGTCTTGGTCCGGTCGTAGACGATCGAGCCGGGAACCCCGCCGAAGTACTCGAACGCCCGCACGTGGCACGCCCACCATGTGACGGTGTCCATGCTGGCCACGTAGCAGCAGAACGAGTCCCGCGAGAACGACAGCACCATATGGAACGAGTAGACCTTCGACCCGTCACCGAGCAGGTCACCCTCATGGCCCCAGTCGACCTGCGCCTGCGCCCCCGGCAGCGTGGCGAACCGCCGGTGCAGGCCCCGCAGTCGACGCGTCTCATCCTGCTCATCAAGTTCGTCCTCGACCACAGGCCGCAGCACCCGGCAGGCCATCTTCACCCGCTGGTAATGACCGTCGAACCCATGCTCGTGCACGAGGCGCTCATGGATCACGCTGGCCTTCAACTCCACGTCCTTCTTCAGCATCCCGCGGATCACCTGCTCCAACTCCGGGGTGATCGCCCGCGGCTGTGTCCCGGCCCGCGGTGAACCCGCCGGTGGCACCACTGGTGCGTCCACGCCCAGGTACTTCTTCACCGTCCGAGGATCGACCCCGCACTCCCGCGCGATCTCCGCATACGTCGTCGTCCCAGACTCAAGCAGAGTCTTGAACCTCCTGATATTCATCCAGATCTCCTGATCAACGATCATGAGCAAAGGCCACCCTTCGGGCTCGTCCACTTGGTGGTTGACGACCCGAAGGGTGGCCCCCACTCGAGGGCGAGTACAGCTATGACTCGCCGGACACCGACCTACACATCAGGTCGTACGC